>DATLZL010000028.1:0-31792 GCA_035574035.1 Binatia bacterium
CCGATGCCGCGGTCGGCCGCGCGCCTGGTCGCCGATGCGGCAGCGGCCGGCGAGGTCCGGCGGGCGGTGAGCGGTCACCGACGGTCCCTCTCGGGAGGGCGGGCGCGGCGTGCCGGTGGCCGGGCCTGGCCGTGCCGGTGGCTCAGTGCGCCACCGGGAGGTCGTCGCGGTTGCCCCACTCCGCCCAGGAGCGGTCGTACCCGAGGAGCCGTGGGTAGCCGAGCAGCCGCAGCACGAAGTAGGTGTGCGCCGCCCGGTGATGGGTCTGGCAGTACGTGACCACCGTGCGGTCGGGCTCGACGCCGCGCGCCCGGTACAGCGCACGCAACTCGTCGATCGACTTGAAGGTGCCGTCCGGCCTCAAGTTCTGCGTCCAGTCGACGTGGACGGCGCCGGGCAGGTGGCCGCCCCGCCGGGCCCGCCGGTCCGTGCCGCGATACTCGGCCTCGGTGCGCGTGTCCAAGAGCACGACGTCGTCGCGGCCCAGCCGGTCCCGGATCCATTCCGCGGTGGCGACGCGCTCGCGCCGGAACCTCGGCCGGTAGCTCGTCGGCTCGATCGCCGGGACGTCGCGGGTGAGCGGCCGCCCGGCGCGCCGCCACGCCTGGATGCCGCCGTCCAGGATCGCCACCTTCTCGTGGCCGAAGACGTCGAGCGTGAAGAAGAGACGCGCGGCGTGCAGACCGCCCGCGTCGTCGTAGATCACCACCTGCGTGTCGGGCGTGATCCCCAGGGCGCCGAGCAGCCGGGCGACCTCGGCCTCGTCGGGCAGGCGGTACCCGCCGGCCGCCACCGGAATGCGGGCGTCGTCGACGTGGAGGTAGACGGCACCGAGGATGTGACCCTTCCGGTAGTACGCCGGATCCGACGCCATGTCGATGACGCGCAGCCCCGGACGCCCGAGGCGAGCTTCCAGCCAGCGAACGTCGACCGGGAGGGGCGAGGCAGGGGCCGCCCCTGCCGGCACCTGGCTCAGCACGAGCACCAGGACGGCGAGCACGATCCAGGGCCAGCCCGTGCGACCCCGCACCATGACGATACGGTACCACCCGGCCGCGCGCTCGGTCGACGGCCGTGCCCTCGGTCGACGGCCGCCTATCCGCGAAGGGCCGACGGCGGTGATCAGCCCTCGGAGTGGCGACGGCCAAGGCCAGTCCGGCTGTTGCCGGGCCGGTTCGGCCTGGGTCTCCTCAGGGGCCGACGGCACCCGCGGCGATCTCGGATCCCGGCTCGGGCACGACCCGGGCGGTGGGCGCTGGCGCCGGGCGGTGGAGGTGGATCGCCAGGGCCACCGCGCGGAGCATGGCAAGGCAGTAGGCGTCGTCTCGCCCGAGCGCGAAGAGATGGTCGGGCCCGATGGAAACGAGGTTGACGCCGCCCGGCCACACGCTGTCCGCCAGCAGTACCGCGCCGTCGTTGGGCCCGTGGCGACGAAGGGCGAGGTAGCCGCCCCACACCGCGGCCCCCACGGTTCCCGAGAGCGGCACCGCCACCACGTTGACCACGGTGATCGACTCCGGCATGCGGGCGCCGCGCAGCCGCCGGCGGCTGGCCTCGGTGGCCATCGAAACCATGCCCGCCCAGTCCCACCGTCTCAACCAGAAGACCGAGCGAGCCACCCAGGACACCGGCGGCCGCAGCGCGATGTCGGCGAGCGGCGAGCCCTGGAGCGCTCCGACGATGTTGACCCACGCTACCACCGCCGCGGCCTCCGCGGGAGCGAGCACGCGCGACAGCGCCAGCGCCGTCTCGGCGCCCGACTTGCTGGCGCTCACCACGACCACGCGGCCGCCGTCTCGGCCGGCGGATCGCACCGCCGCGGCGATCGCCTCGGCGTTCTCCTCGACCGACGCGTCCTGCCGGCTCGGAATGAGCCGGTGCGGGATCCCAAGCCCGTCGAGGAGCCGGCGCTGGGACGCGAAGTCGGCTCCGGTCTCCGGGTGGCTGCGGTACATCCAGGACGGCGCGAACAGAACCGTGTAGGGAAACGCTCCCGGTTCTCGCAGGGCCCGCTCGGCCACGACCACTTCCTCTTCGAGGAACCGGTGAAGGGCCGCTTGCACGGCGCGGCTCGCCGGATCGGCGCTGATCGCGCCGGCGAATGCGAGGGCGGCAAAGTCCAGCGAGACCTCCCTCGCCAACGCCCGGAGTTGCGCCGGGTCAGGCGGCGCCGGCGGATCGGCCTCCGGACCGCCGCCTGGTCCCTGGGCGCTCGTCGCCGGAGCCCACCCCCGGCCGCGCGGCCCCGGTGGCGGACCGGCCGGGCGGTGCGCGAGCAGGTCGGAGAGGAGGGCGTGCGCGGAGTCGGAGTCGACCAGCGCCCGGAGATCGCGCGCCGGGAAGTCTTCGCGGACCAGCTGTGCTCGACCGGCGCAGCCGACGGCGAGGAACGCGACGACTGCCAGGCCGAGCGTTCGCCTCGTGGTCCGGAGCACGACGCCCGCCGGGGGCAACGCCGGTGCCAGGGGACAAGTGGCCGTGAAGGTACGCGTGTCTCCGTGCGCGTTCGCCACCGGCGCTGTCAACCCCGCACGGCCCATGCCAGCCTGGCGCGCTCAGCGAGCTGCGCTCGGCCGGCCCAGGCCCTCCCGCACCCGGCGAGCCGCTGCGCGGCTGGGCCGCGGGTCCGCCCCTCGTCCACCCGGACCGAGGGGCCGGCGTTTGACCTGGACCGGCCGGGTAGTAAACTACTACTCGATCGGTAGCAAGAAGCTACCGTTCCCCCGAGGAGGCGGAATGCCCACGCCGGTCAAGGTGTCGGACAGGCTGCTGGCGCTGGCGAAGGCGGAGGCCCGCGGCACCCACCGCTCGGCCACGGCCCAGATCGAGCACTGGGCGACGCTGGGACGGGCCGTGGAAGCGCTCCTGGCCTACCGCGAGGTGCTGGCGCTGAAGCGGGCGGGCCAGGCGCTGCCGGTGCCGGCGTTCGTCGAGCCGGACGCGATCCGGGAGCTGCTGGTCGGACTCGTCGACAACCCCGACCGGGAGGAGGTCAAGGCTCGCATCCGGAGTGCCGGGACACCGCTCTACACGATCGACCCGGACCGGCCGGGAACGATCGTCGAGATCCAGAGCGACGGGACCCGCCTCCCGCATGACATCCGCGACCGCCATCGTCCCGCGGCAAAAGGGAGGCCCGCACCCCGGCGAGCGTGAGCGCCGGCCTTCCAGGCGCGATCCGGGCGGCGCTGTCGACCCAGCCGGTCCTGGTGTTCCTGGCCGGACCCAACGGCGCCGGCAAGACGACGTTCTTCGAGGCCTACCTGGAACGTCTCGGGATAGCGAACGTCAACGCGGACCGGATCGCCCGGATCCTCCGCGCGCGGGATCCCCGCGCCGGGCAGGAGCTCATCGATCGTCGCGCCCTCCGTGAGGCGGACCGCCTGCGCCGCGCCTTGCTGGAGGCGCGGCTTTCGTTCTGTACCGAGACCGTCTTCTCCGACCCGGTGGGCGCCCGGCTGCGGTTCCTCGAAAAGGCGCGGAGCGCCGGCTTCGCGGTCTTCCTGATCTTCATCGGCCTGCAGGACCCGCTCCTCTCGGTCGCCCGGGTGAGGCAGCGCGTCCTCCAGGGCGGGCATGCCGTGCCGGAGGAGAAGCTCCACGCCCGCTTCCCGCGGACGCTGGCGAATCTCCGGGCCGCCATCCCGATCGTCGATGAAGCCTTTCTCTTCGACAACAGCTCGTACGATTTCCCCTACCGTCCGGTGGCGGCCTACCGGGGCGGACGGCTCGTCAGTCGCCACCCGCCGCTGCCGCCGTGGGCGGCGGGACTGCCGGGGTTGGACGCCGCGGGCGGGCGTTGACCGGCGGCCGGCGCGCCGAAGCGGATCGAACCGGCCAGCCGGCGGCGACGCGGATGCAAAGGTTGACCGGGAGGAGACCGAACACGGCCCGATCGCCCACCTGGGGGACTTCCACGAGGAGTACGTCCGCCGGCGGCGGTGGATCGAGGAGGCGATCTAGGCCGACCCGATCGCGCTCAGCCCGTTCGTGGCGGCTCGGCCGCACGTCAGTTGCCGCGCCGTGGCTGGTCGCGCTCGAGCGCGTCGGCGAGGGCGCGTAGCAGGGCGGCACCGTCACCGCGCCAGGCGCTGCCGTGCATGCAGGCCAGCACGGCCGGCCTCTCGGCCGCCAGCCGCTCGAGCAGGCTGCGGGCGTTGCGCGTGTGGGAGAAGTAATCCGCCGCCTGCCGGGTGGCCTCGCTGGGCCCGAGGATGTCGGCCTCGGTCAGCGGAGGATGACTGGCGCCCCCCTGCGTGAAGAGGTCGCCGCACAGCAGCGTCGCCGTCCGTGTCTCGAAGAGGAGCCCGCATTCCCAGGCGTGGGGCAGATGCGGGGTGTCGAGCCACCGCACGGCATGCCGGCCGAGCGCGAGCGTCTCCCCGTCGGCCAGGGCCCTGGCGGGGCGGTCGGCCACGTCGTCCACGGAGACCATCGCCGCGATCCGCCCGCACAGCGGCACCGCCGCCGGCGCCAGCGCCAGCCACTCGTTGAGCGAGCCGCACTCGTCCGCCTCGAAGTGCGACAGGCCGATGTAGCGCAGGCGCTCGGGGGGCAGGACCCGGCGGACCGCCTCCCTCACGAGCTCGAACAGGCGGCGGGGGCCGGTGTGGAACAGCAGGGGCTCGTCGTCGGCCACCAGGTACTGATTGAAGGTGAACCCGCCACCGTCCGGGAACGTCACCGGGGTGCTGAGGCGGTAGATGCCGTCCGCTATCTCGTCCACGCTCGTCGTCATGGGCGCCTCCTGATCGTGCCGTGTCCTCATCCGGGGTGTGTAACGGAGGGCCCGGCTGTTACACAGCCGTGTGGGACGGGTGGCTATACTCTGCCTCGGTGGACGTCAGGGGCCTGGATGACGCCGAACTGGCCGGCCTGATCACCGCGGCCGGCCCGGGCGGAGCCCGGGACGCCGAGGCCGAGCTCTACGCGCGGCTGGCGCCGCGGGTCCGGCTCTACGGCCTGCGCCACCTGCGGAACCCGCAGGCGGCCGCCGACCTGACCCAGCAAGTGCTGCTCATGACCATCGAGCGCCTGCGCGGCGGCAAGGTCCGGGAGCCGCAACGCCTGGCATCCTACGTGCTGGGCACGTGCCGGATGGTGGTCCGCGAGTTCCGGCGCGGGCGCCGGCGCCGCGAGCGGCTCCTCGAGCGATTCGCCGGCGACCTGTCCGGCGCCGACGCGGCCGAGACGCCGTGCCTCGATACCGGGCGCCTGGCCGCCTGTCTGGAGCGCCTCAACGAGCGGGAGCGGAGCGTGCTCGTCCTGACCTTCTGGGCCGACCGGAGATCGACCGAGGTGGCCCGGGATCTGGGGCTCACGGCGGCCAACGTGCGCGTCATCCGCCACCGCGCTCTGGCACGCCTGCGCCTCTGCCTGAACGGCGGGGAGGCGGGGACGTGAGGGCGACGGCCTGCGCGGCGCCGCTGGACCCGGCGGTCCTGCTCGACTACTGGCTCGGCGACCTCGCCGCGGCCGAGGCGGCGCGGGTCGAGGAGCACTTCCTGGGCTGCGCCGCCTGCAGCCGGCGGCTGGGCGAGCTGGCCGCGCTGGGCGACAGCGTCCGAGATCTGGCCCGGCGCGGTGGCGTGCGGGTGGCCGTGACGAGCGCTTTCCTCGGCCGCCTGGTGGAGGAAGGCCTCGCCGTGCGGGAGTACCGGCTGACGCCCGGCCAGAGCGTCCGGTGCACCGTCGAGCCGGGCGACGACCTCCTGGCCTCGCGCCTGGTCGCCGACTTCCGCGGCGCCTCCCGCGTGGACCTGGTCGCCTGCGACGCCGAGGGACGGGAGGCGAGCCGGGCGACCGACATCCCGGTGGACCCCTCGGCGTCGGAGATCGTGCTCCTGGAGCGGATCGACCACGTCCGCGCGCTGCCGGCGCACGTCCTGCGCGTGAGGCTCGTCGCACCCGAGGCCGACGGCGAGCGCGTGCTCGGCGAGTACACGTTCGTGCATACGCCGCCCCGGTGAGAGCTCGGGCGTGTCCTTCCTCGGCGGCCCGCGGCCGGCCCTGACCTTCCGGCGCCGGTTTCCGGAGCCGCGGCGCGGCGCGCCCGTGCTGCCGCCGGCCACGGATACCGCCCTCCGCCGGAGCCTCTTCGGCGACCGCTGAGCCGCTTCCATAGCAGGTGCCCGAATGCCAACGCCGGCGGGCTTCACGGAGTATGCAGGGGGCACGCTCCTGGCGCTCGAGCTCGCGGGCACGTTCGTCTTCGCCCTCAGCGGCGCCGCGGCCGGCGTCAAGCACCGACTCGATCTGTTCGGGGTGCTCGTCCTGTCGGCCGCGACCGCCACGGCCGGCGGCATCGTGCGCGACGTTCTGATCGGCGCAGTACCCCCGACGGCACTCAGGGACTGGCGCTACCTCGCCGCCGCAGTCCTCGCCGGGCTAGTCGTCTTCTTCGCGTCGCCCCGTTCCGAGCGGCGGCAGAAGCCTCGCAATCTCGTCCTTGTTTTCGATGCCGCGGGGCTGGCGCTCTTCGCCGTATCCGGCACCCAAACCGCGCTGGGCTACGGCCTCCACCCCGTGATGGCGGCGCTGCTCGGCATGCTGACCGGTATAGGCGGTGGCATGCTGCGTGATGTCCTCGTGGCCGACATCCCCGTGGTGCTGTACTCCGACCTCTATGCCGTGGCCGCGCTGGCCGGCGCGATCGTCGTCGTGGCCGGCCACCTGCTGAATGCCCCGCTCACGGCGTCGGCGGTCGCCGGAGCCGCCGTCTGCCTCGGAATGCGACTCATGGCCCTCTGGCGCGGCTGGCGGCTTCCCACCGCCGGCGAACGGGGACAGGCGGCGGGAAGCCCAGACGGTGAGGGCGGTCCATCGTGAGGTCCCGTCGGTCCCGATCAGGGGGCGTGGGCTGGACACCGTCGTTGCACTCGGCAACTGCGCCGGAGCCGAGGCTGTCCCCGGCGCGGCCCAAGGTCGCCCCGGCCGGGCACGTCCGATCGTGGGTATAATCGCGCGGCTGAGATGGGCGCCGGGAAGCCAGGCCGAAGCAACGCCGAATGGATCGCGGCGCTCCAGAGCTCCGGGGCCGACCAGGCGGCGGCGCTCGCCGAGCTTCGCGCCTACCTGCTGCGCGCCGCCCTCTTCACGCTCAGGCGGGTCCGACACCACGTCAGCCACCTCGGACCGGGCGAGCTGAGCCAGCTGGCCGAGGACTGCGCGCAGGAAGCCATGACCGCTGTCCTCCAGCGTCTGCCGCACTTCCGCGGCGACAGCCGCTTCACGACCTGGGCCTACGCCTTCGCCGTCAACATCGCGCTGGTCGCGGCCCGGCGGGAGCGCTGGGCCCGCGTCCCTCTGGAGCGCGTGCTCGAGAGCGGGGCGTCGCCCGCCGCGCTACCGGGGGACGAAGGCGTCCCTTCGGATCCCGAACGGAGCGCGCTCCGGGCCGAGGCCATCGCGGCCATCCGCGACGGCATCGAGCAGCACCTGACGCCGAAGCAACAGCAGGCGTTGCGGGCCGTCATCTTCGAGCAGGTCCCGCTGGACGAGCTGGCCCGGCTCTGGGGGTCCAATCGGAACGCGCTCTACAAGCTCCTCCACGACGCCCGCCGCAAGCTCAAGAGCCACCTGGCGGCCCGCGGCTTCAAGGTCGAGGAGATCCTCGACCTCTTCGTCGGCGGGGGGTAAGATTCCGGGTGCTCACATCACTCAACGTCGGGAGCGTGGTGTGAACCGAGGCCAGCTCGAACGGCTGCTGCGGCTCGTGGCCCGAACCGAGGAGGACGAGCTGTCGTGCTCCGCGTGCTTCGATCTCCTGCCGCACTACGTCGATCTGGAGGTCGCCGGCGAAGCCCCCGACGCCCGAATTCCGCTCCTCCGTCCCCACCTCGAGCAGTGCGCGGTTTGCCGGGAAGAGTACGAGACGCTCCGCGAGCTTGCCCGGCTCGAGGCCGAAGGCCGCTTGTCGTCGACCGACGATCTCGGCCGCACCCTCTGATCCGCGCCCCCCGATTCCGGCAGCGAGCCGCCGCCGGCCCCTCGGTAAGAAACGCCCGCCGGCATGCAACAGAGGAGGTGAAGGCCACCACCCGAACAGGAGGAGCCATGAAGCGTTTCCTGTCCCTCGGTCTCGGCATCGCCATCCTGGCCATGGCCGGATGCACGTCGGCCACGGCCCAGCAGACGTCACTGCCGCCCAGCAATTTCAAGAAGGTCAGCAGCCTGGTACCGCTGCCGGACTTCATCCCGGGTCTCGGCACGCTCTACGTCGATCCCGCGACCCTTCCGGCCGGCCCGTTCCTGGCCTACGACCGGCAGGGCAACCTCGTCAGCTCCGTCTACATGATCCCCGTGAAGGACATCACGGCCCAGAAGGCCTTCAACAACTTGGCGGCCGCGAAGGAAAAGGTCGACCACGTGGACATGTACTACAACGCCGGCCATCCGGGCGTGGCGGAGCCGCACTACCACGTCGTGATCTGGTACGTCTCGCCGCAGCAGGCTGCGGCACTCAAGTAGTGGTCACCCGGCGGACCTTCCTGGCGGCCGGCGGGCTCACGCTCGCCGGCCTCGCCGCCCCCGCCGTCGGACGGGCGGCGCGCCCCGTCGAGATCGCGATGCGGGCCACCGCACGCGGCGAGAAGGTGTGGTTCGATCCCATCGGCCTCTGGGTCCCGGTGGGGCAGACGGTGCGCTGGGTGGTCCACCAGGACGTCCACACCACGACCGCCTATCATCCGAAGAACGACCACCACTCGCTTCGGATCCCCGAGGGCGCCGAGCCGTGGGACTCGAGCTTCCTCGTGAAACCCGGCGCCCACTTCGACGTCACGTTCACCGTCGAGGGCGTCTACGACTACTACTGCCTGCCGCACGAGCAGGCCGGGATGGTCGGACGCATCATCGTCGGTCGTCCTGCCGGACCCGGCACCCTGCCCTTCGACTACTTCAAGGGACGGCCGGGCACGACCGGGTGGAGGCCCGTGCCCGAGGCGGCGCAGAAGGCCTTCCCCGGTGTGGAGGAGATCATGAGGACCCGGATCGTCCGTCGGCCAGCGGCTCCGGGCTGATCGCCGTCTCGGGCCCCTGTCGGGTTCCGAAGAACCTTCGGCCCTCGGAGGCCCGGCACCTTCTCTTCATCGCCACAGGTGGAACCCGCACGGGAAGGGCTCGGCGATTAGGAACGCGGCCGGGTCGGCGTCTCCGTATCCCAGAAAGCCGTACCCCAGAACGCTCCACCACAGCGCCAGCCCGACCAGACCCACCATGGCCAGCACGATTGCCGGCCGCCGCGTCATGCCCGGAGCGCCTGCCGGGCCGCTCGATCCACGTCGAGCGTCCGGTCGTCGATGGGCAGGTGCACGATCGTGGAGACGATCCCGAGCGCAATGGAGATGAGCCAGATCGCCTGGTACGAGCGCGTGGCGTCGAAAAGCGCTCCGGCCAGCCAGACGCCGAAGAAGCCGCCGATCTGGTGCCCGAGGAAGACGAGCCCGAAGAGCGTGGTCAGGTACTGGACCCCGAAGATGCGCGCCAGCACGCCGCTCGTGAGGGGCACCGTGCCGAGCCACGTGAGCCCCATCGCCACCGCGTAGACCGTGGTCGAGGTGGGAGTGATGTCGCCGCCGACGTAGGCCACCGTGGCCAGCGTCCGCACGAGATAGAGGAGCGCCAGCAGACGCTTCTCGCGGAGGCGACCGCCCAGGTAGCCGCAGAGCCAGGTGCCGACGATGTTCGTCGCGGCGATGACGGCCAGCGCGGTCACCGCCGTCCGGGGCTCGAGCCCGTGATCGGCGAGGAACGCCGGCACGTGGTTCGTCATGAAGGCGAGCTGGAACCCGCACACGACGAAGCCGAGATTCAGAAGCCAGAATCCCCGGTGATGGACGGCCTCCCGCAAAGTCCCGCGGAGCGACGGCGCCGTCGGGATCGGCCTCGCCGAACCGCGCGGCCGGGCTGCGAGCCCGAGGGCCAACGGCGCCATCAGCGCGCTCGTCGCGGCCAGCACGACGAGGGCGGCCGCCCAGCCGATGTTCGCGATGAGGTGCTGGGCCACCGGCATCATCGTGAACTGGCCGACGGAGCCGACGGCGCCGGCCAGGCCCAGCGCGTTGCTCCGCTGCTCGGCCGGCACCCCGCGACTGATCGCGCCGTACACGACGCCGAAGCCCGTGGCGCCCAGTCCGAGGCCGACGAGCAGGCCCGCGCTCAGCACCAGGGCGAGCCCGCTCGTCGCCGACGACATCAGCGCCAGGCCCGACGCGTAGGCCACGGCTCCCAGGAGGAGCACCCGGCCGGCCCCGAACCGGTCGGCGACCATGCCGAACAGCGGCTGGCTGAGGCCCCACGTCAGGTTCTGGACGGCGAGGGCGAGCGAGAACACCTCCCGTCCCCACCCGTGCGCGGCGGTCATCGGCGGTAGGAAGAGACCGAAGCCGTGCCGGATGCCCAGGCACAGGGCGAGGATCATTCCTCCGGCCGCCACCATCGAGATCGACGTCCGCGTCGCCGCCACCATCGCTCCTCAGCGTAGGGGCCGCGGGCTCCGGTGGCGAATGAGTCCTTCGCATCCTCGAGATGCCGGTCAGGTATGGACGCCGCGGACTCACGGCGCGCCAGTCGCACGCGGCGTTGCAGAGAGCTTCCCCGCGTGCGTATCATTCGGGGCGCCATGGAGCTCGACGAGCTGCGCGCGTTCGTGGCGGTGGCCGAGACCGGCTCCGTCAGCGCGGCAGCGGCCAGGCTCCACCTCACCCAGCCGGCCATCTCCCGTCGCTTGCAGCGCCTCGAGGCGGCGCTGGGCGTCGCGCTCTTCGATCGTCAGACGAAGCCGCTGGCCATCACGCCGGCCGGCCGGGCCGTGCTCGACCGGAGCCGCCGCATCCTCCAGTCCGTGGACGAGCTCCGGCTGACGGTCAACCACGAGCCCGCCGGCGAATTCCGGCTCGGCGTCTCCCTGACCTTCGAAGCCCTGGCGCTGGCGCAACCGATCGACCAGGTCAGGAAGGCGTTCCCGCGCGTGGCGCTCGAGGTCACCACCGGCTGGAGCCCGGCGCTGGTGGACCAGCTCCAGGCGGGCGCGCTCGAGATGGCCTTCGTCGTCCAGGTGGAGGGCGACCGGCTTTCCCCGCACGTCACCGGCAGGCTGCTCGGCCGCGAGCCGCTGGTCTTCATCGCCCCGTCGCACGCGCGACTGCGCACCGTCGAGCCGGAGCGGCTGGCCGAGTGGCGCTGGGTGGTGAACCCGGAGGGTTGCGGGTGCCGTCGCGCCATCCAGCACGCCCTGCACCGCGCGAGCGTGCCGTTCCTGGTCGCCGTCGAGGTCTACGGCTGGGACCTCCAGCTCTCGCTGGTGGCCCGGGGCGCCGGGCTGGCTCTCCTCCCGGCTTCGATCCTCCGGCGCAGCCGCTTGCGCTCGCGAGTCCGCCCGTTCCGGGTGCAGGGGCTCGAGTTCGAGCTGGAGCTCTGGGCCGTCCGCGGTCGTCCGCTGGGCACCCTCGAGCCCGTGGCCGCCGCGCTGGCCGATGCGCTGGCCGCGCGGACCGGGCCGGTCCGCGCCTTCACCGACCCGGTGTCGCCCGCCGTCGCGGGCGGACCCTGACCAGCCCGCGCCTACCGATCCAAGCGGAGGCCCGGCGGCGGGACGCGTCCGCGCCGCCTGAGAACCGCTCCTGAAAATCGCTTCGCCGCGCGCGGGCGGCCACCGTGATTCCCGCGCGGAATGTCCAACCTGAAGATTCCTCATTTGCTCCACCGCCGAGCCACGGGCAGCGTGGGATCGAGACTCGAGCTCGAGCCCGGGAGAAGGGAGTGGATGGCGGATGGAGGGCGAGCACTCCGTGGACGGCCTGACCAGGCTCGCGCACCTGATCGTCGTCCTGGCGGTCGTGGTTGGGCCCCTGGTCGCCTGGTTGCTTCTGCTCAACCGCCGCGACCGCCGGGAGGGCCGCGTACACACCGCCCTGTCGCCCGTCGTCCACGCTCCGGGCCTCGACAAGCGGCTGGCCGTGCAGGTGCGATGCGGGGTGCTCTCGCCACGGTGCGTGGCCAGGGCCTATCTCTCGGCGCTCTCCGGCGGGGAGTTCTGGGCGATCGGCACGAGGCTGGCCCGGATCGTCCCACGCCACGTCCGGCTCGTCCTGGACGGGACGATCGACGCCCGCGCCCCCGTGTCAGTCCGGGCCGAGCTCGTCAACGTCGCGACTCCGCCCGGCGCACCCCGCGCACCGCTCGGCTGGAAAACGTTCTCCCTCCGACCCGTTGTCGGACTCCACCTGGAGGGTGCTTCGGATGAAGAGGTCTGGCGCGCGATCAGGCACTTCTCGCTCGTTGTTCCCCGCCATGCCCGTCTCGTGGTGGCGACCGCCGGACACCCGCCACTGGCCTGGGCGGTGAAGGTCTGCACCGCACCCCCGGACCGTCCCGCCGAATCGAGCCGCCCGCCGGCTCACCCCGCATCCCCGGGGGCGCCGGCCACGGCCGGCACCCCGTAGGAGATGTTGATCGGCTTGATGATCTGGCGGCCGCCTTCGCGCCCCCTACGACCTCGTCCAGCCGACGGTGCGCCGGTCTCAGCGCATCCGACGCAGGAAGTCCTTCAGCGTCGGGTCCTGCGGATTCTCTAGGATCTGCTCCGGTGGGCCGATCTCCGCGATCTGGCCATCGGATAGGTATGCAATCCGGTGGGCGATCTCACGCGCGAAGCCCAGGGCGTGGGTGACCAGGATCATCATGATCGGCTCCGCCAGCAGCGAGCGGATGACCTCCTCGACCTCGCCGACCAGCTCCGGGTCGAGCGCCGACGTGATTTCGTCCAGGAGCAGCACCCGTGGGCGCATCGCCAGGGCGCGCGCAATCGCCACCCGCTGCTGCTGGCCCCCCGAAAGCTGGGCCGGATAGGCGTGCAGCCTGTCTCCGAGGCCCACCCGCTCGAGCAGTCGGCGCCCGAGCGCTTCGGCGTCGGCGCGCGGCATCCCTTGCGAGTACCGCGGCCCCAAACACACGTTCTCCAGGGCCGTCAGGTGGGGAAACAGGTTGTACTGCTGGAACACCACGCCCATCCGCTGTCGCATCCGGCGCGCCTCGGCCTCGGAGACGCGACGCCGGCCGCTCGAGCCGTGCCGATACCAGAGCGGCTCACCGTCCAGGAGGATCTCACCCTCGTCGTAGTCCTCAAGGAAGTTGACGCACCGCAGCAAGGTCGTTTTGCCGCATCCGCTGCGGCCGATCAGCGCCACGACCTCGCCGTCCGCGACTTCGAGATCCACGCCCCGCAGCACGAGCGTGCCACCGAACGCCTTCTTCAGGCCCCGCACCTGGATCACACCGACTCTCCCACGAAGCCTCGGACCATCAGCCGGCGCTCGAGCCAACGCCCGCTCCGGTCGATGCCGAAGCACATCAGGAAGTACAGGGCGCCGGCCGCGCCCAGGACGCTGAACACGGCCAGCGTTCGCTCGATGATCTCGCGAGCGGCGAACGTCAGCTCCCACACGCTGATGATCGAGAGCACCGAGGACGCCTTCACCGTCATCACGCACACGTTGACGTACGGAGCCAGGGTGTAGCGGGCGACCAGCGGCATCACGACCTTCCTCAGCATGGCCCCCGGCGGCATCCCCAGACTCTTCGCTGACTCCCACTGGGCCCGGGGGATGGCGAGAACGCCGCCCCGGAACACCTCGGCGAAGAGCGCGCTCACGTAGATCGTGAGCACCAGGATCCCGGCCAGATACGGGCCGCTTTGCAGATCCATCGCCGGCAGCGCATAGAAGACGAGGAGCGCCAGCACGAGAACGGGCATGCCCCGGATCAGATAGACCCAGGTCCGGTAGACCGCGCGGACGACCATCAGCCGCGAAAACGCCAACGCCGTCAGCGCGACGCCCGCCACGGTGCCGCAGAGGACCGCCGCCACCGCCAGCCCCAGCGAGACTCCGGCCGCGCGGACGAGCAGGAGCAGGCTCGGTCCATCCATCAGCGGCTCCAGCGGACGGCCCGGTGGGCCGTCCGGAACGTCACCTCGGCGCCGAACACCAGAGCCAGATAGAGGAGCGCGACGACCAGGAACGCCTCGTACGCGGCGCCGGTCCGCTCCGTGAGCAGCTTCGCCTGCATGGTGAGCTCGGTGACCGAGATCGCGGAAAGCAGCGAGGTGTCTTTCAGGAGCAGGATCACCTGGTTTCCCAGCGACGGGATGGAGTAGACGAGCACCTGGGGCAGCACCACCTTCCGGAAGGTATTCCACGGCGACAGCCCGATGCTGCGCGCTGCGTCGAACTGTACCCGGTCGATCGCCTTGAAGCTCCCGCGCAGGATCTCGGACACGTAGGCGCCGTTTTGCAGGACGAGCGCGAGGCCGCCGCAGACGACGGCGGGCCATGGTAGGCCGATCAGCGGGAACCCGAAATAGATGAGGTAGATGGGCAACAGGACGGGCGTGTTCCGGAAGACCTGGACGTAGGCGTCGACGGCCCGCGCCCCCCAGCGGCCGCCCGCCAATCGGGCCAGCAGCAGCGCACAGCCCCAGAGGATGGCCCCAAACGAGGCGGCGACGGCCGTCAGCGCCGTCCAGCCCAGACCGTCGAGATACGACGGCCCGTAGGTCGCGAGCCAGCTCGTGAACCTCACCCCTGCTTCCCGTCGGACGCCAGATCAGCCGGCCCGCCGGCTCACGGCTGCAGGTAGAACTTCTGGGGCGGCGGGTTCTTGCCGAACCACTTCCGGAACACTTCCGTGTACTGGGGGTACCACGATCCCGTCCGCATCTCGGCGACCGCGGTGTCCAGCCAGAGCCACCACTTGAAGTCCCCCGGCCTGAGATAAATCGCGTTGTTCTGAGAGGCGGTCAGCAGCTGCGGGAGCACCTCGAACTCGTCCTTGCTCTGGGCCGCGAAGTAGTCGGCCGTCGGCGTGTCGATCTGGAGGGCGTGGGCCCGCCCCGACCGCACGGCGAGGAACTGGGCCGACGGCGTGTCGAAGGTCAGCACCCTGGCCTTGGGAAAGAAACGCTTGGCCCGCTCGGCCATCTGCGGGTTGTTCAGGTTGGCCACGGTGTACCTGTCCTGGTTGAGGTCGTCGAGCGATTTGATGCCGCTCTTCTTGCTCACGAGTATCGAGATTCCCGAGTCGATGAAGGGGCGCGTGAACGCCACCCGGATCGCCCGGTCGGGGTACACGGTCGTTCCCCCCACGCCCAAATCGGCGCGGCCGCTTTCGATCGCCGGCCACCGACCCTCGGCCGTCACGACGACGAACTCCACCCGGTTGGGGTCCTTGAACAGCGCCTGGGCCAGCAAGCGAACGATGTCGATGTCGAAGCCCACGAGCTGCCCCTTGTCATCCGTGAACGCGAAGGGCGGGACGGTGCTCATGGTGACGACGATCAGCTTTCCCCGCTCCAGCACGACGTCGAGCCGCGATTTCTCCTCGGCCCCGGCCCCGGCGATCAGGCCGCCCAGCACCAGGACCACCGCCGCAATGGTTGATCGAACGCTCTTCCGCGCCATGATCATCCCCCCTGAATATCGATGCCCATGCCGGCCATCGGTCGGGTGCCCGCTCGGCTGCTACGCCTCCCCCAGCAACAGTCGACGGATCTTCTCCGGCTCCCGCAACAAGGCCCCCAGCCGGGTGAGGGACTGGTCGACCGCTTCGGCGAACCGGCGGGCGCCGCCGAACCGCGCCAGCGTCTCCGGCGGGATGAACTTGAACAGGATGTCACCCCCGCCCGGCGGCAACCCGACGAAGTGCACGGTCAGCATGCTGTGCTCCTCGAGGAGCAGCATGCAGAGCGCGGCCGTCGCCTCGAACGGCACGATCGGGGGCCGGCGGACGCCGCCGCGCTCCATGGCGATCTCCAGGATGTCGTCGGCGAGCAGCTGCGCGGTGGTCGGCGTCTCGTGCAGCCGCGGACCGAGGACCTTCCTCAGCTCGGCCGTCACCGCCTTGGTGGTATCGATGAGCGTTTGCACGCGCTGCGGGCTGTACTTCTCCAGCGTCCGCACGACGGCCGGATACAGCATCTGCCGGCACTCCAGCCCGCACTCGAACGCCCGAGCCCGGATGCGGGCCACGATCTCCTTGTCCCCGCCCAGCAGCCCCAGACGGGGCCCGAGGGTACCGTACTTGTCGAGACCGGTGGCCCCCACGTCCACACCCAGCTCGAGCATCTTCGGCTGATCGAACCCCGCCGGCCCCACCCGCGCGCCGCCGGCATCGTCCACGTACACGACCGCGCCTTTGTCGTGGGCCAGCTTGACGATCGTACGGAGCGTCTCCACCGGGAGCAGCTCGTACGTGACGGCCAGCCGAGTCAGGTCGACGAGCGCGACGCGGGGCTCGCGCTCCAGCGCGGCCGTGAACTCGTCCAGCCCGGTGGTATCGGCGAATCGCGCCCCGGCGTGGCTGGCGGCCCGGATCACGGAGGGGTGGCTGTGGCTGGCCGACACGCCGATGACCACATCCCCCGGCTTCACGAGCGTCAGGTGCACGGCGAGGGTCGCCCCGGTCAGGCGGTTGAACACCGCCACGTCGTGCAGGTCGGCCGATCCACCCAGATGCTCCAGCGCGAGCGCTTTCAGCCGGTCCCAGTACAGCGCCGGGGCGATCTCGTCGTCGGCCCAGCGGAGGTCGTCCGGCTCCATGGGCAGGGAATGCTCGAGGCCGGTGAAGATGAAGATGTTTTCCGGCCCCCGGGCCCGCACGATGCCCCACGCCCGCTGCAGCTTCCGGAAGTCGTCGGCGGTGCTCGCCAGGATGCTCCCGCGCGCATACGAGAGCGTCGGGGCGAAGCGGTTGCCGAAGCGATCGGTGTCTCTCGCCATTCTCAGGCTCCTTTCGTCGGTCCTTGCCTCACCTCTGTCCCTGCCGGGACCGGACGCGGCGCAACCATCCCTGGCGTCACCAGACATCCCGTCAATGCCCCGGTCGGCGCCGGCGCCCACGCCGCGGACGGGCCTGCGGCAAGCGCGCCTCGACCTCGTACCGGTACCGGTCGCCGCGGTAGAAGGTGTCGCAGACCTCGAGCGGGCGGCCGCCCCGGTCGGGCACGACCAGCCGGACGAAGAGGGTCGGCTGCGTGAGATGGATGCCCAGCAGGGACGCGACCTCTTCATCGGGCAGACAGGCGGCGATCGAGGTCCGGATGGGTCCCAGCTTGAGACGCAGGCGGTCGCGCAGCAGCTCCAGCATCGACGTCTGGTTGAGGTCACGGACGTCGATCTTCTTGCCGAGATCCTCGCGCATGTAATTGATCGCCACCGCCAGCGGCGCGCCCTCGGCGAGCTCCAGGCGGACGAAGCGCATCACCGTGCTCCCCGGCTCCACACCCAGCGGCTCGACGATGTGTCCCGGAGCCCTGACCGTCTCGACCGTGACCACCTTGATCTGCACCCGGTAGCCGAGGACCAGGTTCGTGATGGTCGGCGGGGATGGCGGCCTCTGGGTCGCCGGCCGTACGAAACTGCCGCGCCCGCGGTGGCGGACGATCAGGCCGTCGCGCGCCAGGGCTTCCAGCGCCGCCCGGATGGTGCTGCGGCTCACCTTGAACAGTCGGACGAGTTCCAGCTCGGTCGGGATGGGCCGGTCCGTCTCCCACTCCCCGGATTCGATGCGATCGCGCAGGACGCGCTCGATCTGCACGTGCAGGGGGATGCCGGGGTGGTAAGCCGGCGCTGAAGGTCTCATATGTCCGAACAAACATACATTTGGACGTCCGGGCCGTCAAGGCGCTGGATCCGCCGTGGTGGTGTGGTCGTCCGCACGCCCGGCCGGCCCGCGTGCACGGTTCTGACCGTCCCGCCGGAGGTCCCCGGGACCGTCCCCCCCGGCGGCGCATGCCGTGACCGTCCCTGTCGGAAGATCGCCGGATCATCCTGCTCGACGCATCACGTCGATCCGGCCCGGAATCGCACCTCCGGTGTGACCCGCAAGCTCCGCCGCCGCGGCGCCGTGGTTTGGCCCGCGTGCCTACTCAGGCACGACGGCCGTCACCTCCGCCTCGACGAGGAAATCGCGCATGGCCAGGCGCGTGACCTCCACCAGCGTCTGTGCCGGATACGGCTTCGGGAAGAAGGCCTCGCGGATCGGCTGGGTCTTGTGGAATGCCCGGCAGTCCGTCGTGTAGTAGGTGACCTTGATCACGTCGGCCGGTGTGGCCCCGGCCAGGGCCAAACCGCGCCGCACCGCCTCGAGCGTGGTCCGCACCTGGAGGGCCATGTCCCCCTTGCCGACCACGTTGCCATCGTCGTCGATGCTGGCCTGGCCGGACAGGAGGATCAGGCGGCCGCCGCGAACCCAGGCGCCTTGCGAGAAAGAGATGTTGCGCTCCCACGGAATCCCGAAATTGAAGAGCTTCTTCTCCATCCAGCTCACTCCTTGGTCGAGGCTCGTGCGAGCGAGCGGGCCAACCCCCAGCCGATGTAATCGCCGTGCGCGGTCCAGCCGCCGTCCACGACGATCGTCGCACCGGTGAGGAAGTCGGCATCGGTGCCGGCCAGGAAGGCCACGACGCTGGCGATCTCGGCCGGCTCTCCAAGCCGCCGGACCGGCGTGCGCTCCACCAAGCACCGTTCCAGAAGCCCGGTGTCGTCGAGCCCGCGGGTCATCGAGACGGTAGCCTCGGTACGAAGCACGCCGGGCGCCACGCAGTTCACCCGGATGCCATGGCGCGCCCACTCGGCGGCCAGCACCTGGGTCAGTGCCACGAGGCCGGCCTTGGCCGCGCAGTAGGCGGCGTTGGCCGGCGCGCCGCTCATCGCCATCTTGCTCGAGATGTTGACGATGCGTCCACCGCCCCGGCCCTTCATGAGGCCGGCGGCGGCCTGGGCGAAGAAGTAGGCCACGCTCAGATTGCGTGCGATGAGGTCGTTCCAGTCTTCCTCGCTTTGCTCCAGGGAGGCGGCCCGCCGGTGCTGGCCGGCATTGTTGACCAGCACGTCGAGCCCGCCCAGCCGCTCCAGCACCTCCGCCACCGCCCGGCGCGCCTCGCGCTGCCTCGTCCCATCAGCTTGGACCGCCTCGGCGACGCCGCCGGCGGCGCGAATCCTGGCTACTGTCTCCTCGGCCTCCGCCCGGGCGTGGTGGTAGTGCACGCCGACCCGCGCGCCCTCTGCGGCCAGGCGCAGAGCGAGCGCCCGCCCCAGGCCGCGAGTGGCACCGGTGACGAGCGCCACCTTGCCTGCGATGCTCATGACGGTCCGTTCATGGACGGCCTCTCTCCTCGCCCGCCGAGGCCGGTTCCCCGGCCCCGGCGGGTCGACGCTCACTCGGCGCGAAGGATCACGTCGAGCAGTTTCCGCTGCCCGCCGGGCCGGATCTCGAGGATTCGCGCCGCCTTGTTGCCCTCATGGTCGTTCGGAGTGAACGTCGTTGGAAGGCTGAAGCCCGTCTCGAACCCGCGAATAGTCTCCAGCGCCGCGATGAACTTCTCCCGGGTCAGATCCCGGCCCGCTCGCCTGAGTCCCTCCACGAAGGTCATGGCCCCGCCGTACGCCAGCAGATCGGTCAGGTCCGGCCGGCCCTGGGGCACCAAGCCGGGGTGGGCCTTCTCGAACTCCTCGCGGAACCGGGCGATGGTGGGGTTGGCGGACTCGGGCAAGTCCGCCACGGTGATCACATTGAGGACGCCGACGGCAGCTTCGCCCACTACCTGCGGGTAAAGCCGGCTCGAGGTCGCGTTGGATCCGATGATCCTGGCGGTGACGCCGAACTGCTTGGCCTGACGGACGATGGTGGACGACGGCGCGATGTAGCCGTAGACGATCAGCGCGTCCGCGCCGGACTCCTTCACCTTCAAGACCTGGGCCGTGAAGTCCGTGTCGGAGACGTTGAAGACCCCATGGGCCACCGGTTCCATCTTATGCCGCTCACGCAGCCGCTTGAGCACGCTGTCCGCACCCCGCTGACCGTACTCGTCCGACTGGGACAGCAGCGCCACCTTCCTGGCCTTGAGCTGCTCGACGACGAAGTCCGCCACCACGTAGCCCTGGAGGGTGTCGTTGAGCGGGCCGGTGCGGAAGATGTTCTTCGCGAAGGGGTCGGTCGCCCGCGGCGTCGAGGGGATGGAGATGAAGAACGGGATGCCGGAGGCATCCATCGCCGGCCGGGCCGCCGCAACCACCGCGCTGGTGGATGGACCGAAGATCGCAAACACGTTCTCGCTCTGAAGCTTCTTGATGGCGGCGATGCCCTTGGGGGGCGAGGTGGCGTCGTCCTCCACCACCCACTTGAGTTTCCGCCCGTGCACCCCGCCGGCCTCGTTCACCTTGGTGAAGTACATCGTCCCCGCGATCAGGTTGCCACTGCCCCAGACCGCTGCCGGCCCGGTGAGGCTGCCCAGGATGCCGATGGTGATCGTGTCGTCGGTGACCCCCGGTACTGCCCGCTGCGCCTGCGAGGTCACGGCCAGGGCCAGCACCGCGATCACCAGTGCTGCGATCACGGCCGTCGTGCGTCCTCTCGTCCTCGTCATCGCCGTCCTCTCCTGAGCCGTCTGAACCTTGCCGGGCGGGCGGCGGCTCATCGCCCGTTCCGGCCGAGATACGTCTCCTGCACCAGCGCGCTGTCAGCCAACTCGCGCGCGGTGCCCGAGAGCACCACGCGGCCGGTCTCCATCACGTAGCCGTAGTCGGCGACGTCGAGCGCCATCCGAGCGTTCTGCTCGACGAGCAGGACGGTGGTTCCCTCTCGCTTGATCGTCTCGATGCGCTCGAAGATCTCGTCGACGACGGCGGGCGCCAGCCCCAGCGAGGGCTCGTCGAGCAGCAGCAGGCGTGGTCGGGCCACCAGGGCGCGGCCGATGGCCAGCATCTGCTGCTCGCCGCCCGACAGTGTCCCGGCCCTCTGCTGCCGGCGCTCGCGGAGGCGAGGGAACAGCCGGAACACCGCCTCGACGTCGGCCTGGAGGTCACGGTCGCGCCGGTTGAATCCGCCCATCTCGAGGTTTTCGTCCACGGTCATCTCGAGGAACAGCTCGCGAGCCTCGGGGACCATGGCCAGGCCGCGCCGGACGATCCGGTCGGGGCGCAGTCCGGCGATGGGCTCCCCTTGGAAGGCCACCTGCCCGGCGGAGGGCCGGAGCAGCCCGCTGATCACGCGTAGGGTGGTGGTCTTGCCGGCGCCGTTGGCGCCAAGCAATGCCACTACCGAGCCTTCCGGTACCTGGAGGGTAACCCCCTTGAGCACCGGCACCCGGCCGTACCCCGCATGCACCTCGCTAACAGCGAGCACGGCGCTCCCCCAGGTACGCCCGCACGACCTCGGCATCGCTTCGCACGACGTGGGCCGGCCCTTCGGCGATCTTCCGCCCGTAGTGCAGCACGGTGATCACGTCCGAGATCTCCATCACCACCTGCATCACGTGGTCCACGAGGACGACGGTCAGCCCCTGGCGTTCCCTCAGGCCGACCAGGACCTTGTTGAGCCCGGCGACCTCCGCTGCGGTCATGCCGGCCGCGGGCTCGTCGAGGAGCAGCAGCCGCGGCTCGGCGGCCAGGGCCCGGGCCAGCTCCAGGCGTCGCTGCTTGGCGAAGGGCAGGTCCCGCGCCTGGCGCCGGCGATCGTCGGCGAGGCCGACCGTCTCCAGGATCTGCTCGGCGCGCTGCACCTCGCGGCCCTCGGTGCGCCAGCCGGATCCGGCGCGGAGGGTGGCCCCCAGCACCCCGTAACCCAGCCGCAGGTGGGCCCCGACCAGCACGTTGTCGAGCACGGTCATCTCGCCGAACAGCTCCACGTTCTGGAACGTGCGCGTGACGCCTCGCGCCGCGATCTGGTGGGGCGGCAGCCCCGCCAGCTCCTCGCCGGCCAGGCGGATGGAGCCGGCGCGGACCGGGTACAGCCCCGTGACTGCATTGATCACCGTGCTCTTCCCCGCCCCGTTCGGCCCGATCAGGCTGTGGATCCGGCCGGCCTCGACGTCCGTCGAGAAGCCGTCCACGGCCCGGAGGCCGCCGAACTGCACCGTGAGGTCGCGCACGCTCAAGAGCGCCACGCGAGTCGGGTAGCGAGCCCGGACAGGCCGCCGGGGACGAAGACGATGAAGGCGAGCAAGAGGACGCCGTAGACGAGGGCCTGGTAGTGCTTGAAGCCCCCGAGCGTCTCGGGCAGCAGGACCAGCAGCGCCGCCCCGACCACGGCGCCCGCCACCTGGCCCACCCCGCCCACCACGATGACGACCAGGAAGAAGATGGACTCGATGATCCCGAAGGTCTCCGGGCTGAGAAAGGTGGTGAGCAGCGCGTGCAGTCCCCCGCCGATGCCGCCGAGGAAGGCGCTCAGGGCGAAGGCCAGCGTCTTGTAGTGCACCGGGTTCACCCCGAGGACGGTGGCCGCCACCTCGCTCTGCCGGAGGGCGTCGAGCGCGCGCCCCACCCGCGAGCGCAGCAGGCGGCGGGCGGCGATGAAGATCAGGACCGCGACCGGCACGACTACCAGGTAGAGGTCCCGCCCCGAGGTCAGCGGGCGACCGGCCACCGTGAGCGGCGGCACCGGCAGACCGAGCGGGCCGTTGGTGACGGACTGCCAGTGGATCAGGATCGTCTGCACGATGGCGGTGAAGCCGAGCGTGACCAGCGCCAGGTAGGGTCCCTCAAGCCGGAGCGCCGGCAGCCCCAGCAGGTAGCCGACGGCGGCGGCGCCCAGCGCCGCCAGGGGAATGCCGAGCCAGAGCGGCAGGCCGACGCCCGTCGCGAGCAGCACGGCCCCGTACCCCCCAATGCCCGCGAAGGCCGCCTGGGCGAGCGAGACCTGGCCGGCCACGCCGGTGACGATGGTCAGGCCCAGAGCGAGGATCGCCGTGGTGGCGATCAGATTGACCAGGTAGAGCGCGTAGTCCGACAGGGTCAGGCCGGCGGTCACGAAGACCCCGATGCCCACCAGCCAGGCGGCCGCGCGGGGCAACGTCAGACTCGCTTCACCACCCGGCGCTCCAGCAGCCCGCTGGGCCGGACGATGAGGATGGCCATGAGCAGCAGGTAGGTGATGCCGTCCTTGAGCGCCGTGGACACGTAGCTGCCGGTGACCGTCTCCACGACCCCCAGCACGATGCCGCCGACGACGGCGCCGGGCAGGCTGGTGAATCCGCCCACGACCGCGGCCACCCACCCCTTGATCGCCACCAGGCCCATGTCCGGCGTGAGCGTGACGAGCGGGGCTACCAGCACGCCGGCGACGGCCGCCAGCACGGAGGCTAGCACCCAGAGGGTCGCGAACACGAAGGGCACGGAGATGCCCATGAGCGAGGCACCGACCGCGTTCTCGCAGGCCGCCCGCAGCGCCTTGCCCAGCCGTGCGTGGCGGAAGAACAGGTAGAAGATGCCCATGACGACCAGTGCGGCCACGACGATGGCCACGTTCGCCGGCGTCACCAGCACACCACCGACCCTGACCGGGGCCGGCGAGAGCAGGAACGGGAACGGGTAGGCGTTGGGTCCCAGGATCGCCCGGACGCCCTCGCGCAGGATGAGCCCGATGGCCAGCGTGGCGATGATCTTCGTCAGCGCCGGGCTGGAGGCGAGGCGGCGCAGGACCACCACGTAGATGAGCAGGCCGAACAGTCCGGCCAGCGCCAGGGCGAGCCCGACGGCGACCGGGAACGGCACCCCCACGAAGGTGTTGAGGACCAGGGCCAGGTAGGCGCCCAGCATGACCTGCTCGCCCTGGCCGAAGTTCACCACCCGCGTCCCCTTGTAGATCAGCACGAACCCCAGCGCGACCAGTGCATAGACGCTGCCGGCCGTGATGCCGCTCGCCACCGCCTGGAACAGCATGGCTACCCGGGCAGCACGGCGAGGGCCTTGATCTCGATCAGGGCCCCTTCGCGCAGCAGCGCCTTCACCTGCACGCCGGTGGCCGCCGGATACGGCGGCCGGAAGAACTCGCGACGCACGTCGGCCGTCTGACGGTAGTTCTCGGTCGTGGTGAAATACTCGGTGGTCTCCACGATGTGCTCGAACCCGGCCCCGGCCTCGGCCAGGATCCGGGCGAACTTCTGGTAGATGTAGCGGGTCTGACCGATGATGTCGCCGGGCGACACGACGACGCCGCGCTCGTCCGTGGCCGTCGTCCCCGAGATGAACAGCAAGTTGCCGACCCGCACGGCCGGTGAGAATGTGTAGCGCTCGGGCCACTGGCGGCCCCCCGTGATCATGGAGCGCTCCGTCATCCTTCCCCCTGTCAGCCCCGCGCTCTCCCCTCGCGGAGCAGGAAGCGCTGGATCTTGCCGGTCTCGGTCTTGGGCAGCTGCTCGACGAACTCGACTTCCCGCGGATACTGGTGACGGCCGACGCGGGTCTTGACCAGCTCGACGATCTCATTGTCCAGCCCGGGACGCCGGGGGATGCCGGGGCGGAGGACCACGTAGGCCTTGACGATCTGCCCGCGAAGGGCATCGGGCTTGCCCACAACGGCGGCCTCGGCCACATCGGGGTGCTGCAGGATGGCGCTCTCGACCTCGAAGGGGCCGATCCGATACCCCGCACTCTTGATCACGTCGTCGCTTCGCCCCTCGAACCAGAAGTAGCCGTCCTCGTCGCGGCGAGCGAGGTCGCCGATGGTCATCCAGCCGCCGCGCCACATGCCGCGGGTGCGCTCCTCGTCCTGCCAGTAGCCCAGCGAGTAGTAGCCGTCCGCGCTCGGCCACATGCCGATCTGGCCCACGGCGCCCGGCTCCATCTCGCGCCCGTCGTCGTCCACGACCGCCATCCGGCAGCCGGGCAGCGGAAGGCCCATGGACCCGGGCTTGACCTGCATGGCCAGCGCGTTGAAGTTGCCGATCGGGAGGCCGAACTCGCTGGAGCCGTACTGGTCCATGACCGTGATGCCCCACACCCGCCGGAAGAAGGCGATGACCTCGGGGTTGAGGGGCTCGCCGCAGCTGGAGGCGACGCGGAGGCGCACCGGGTAGCGGCGCACCACGGTCTCGCCGAGCGCCATGACGCCACGCAGCAGTGTCGGGGTGGTCGCCAGGTTGGTGACGCCGAGGTCGCGTAGACGATCCAGGACGAACTCGGCCGCCGGCGGCGCCTCGTGGGAGACGACCGGCACTCCCATGGCGAGGGCGACCATGTAGCAGACCAGGCCGTAGCCCCAGCCCGGGTCGCCGGTCGGCCAGAAGACATCGTCCGGTTGCAAATCCACCGCGTAGCGCATGTAGGGGTGGATGGCCAGGACGAAGTTCGCGGCAATCTTGACGCCCTTGGGGGGCCCCGTCGAGCCGGACGTGTAGAGCAGCACCGCGGGGTCGTCGCGCCGGCGCCGCACCGGGGGACAGTGGTCCGGCTGCGCGGCCAGCGCAGAGGCGAACTCGAGGTCGCCGGCGGCCGCTTTGCCGACGGTAATGAGGTGGATCGGGCGACGCATGTCGGGCACCCGGGACCGGTGCGCCGCCTGGGTGCACAGGATCCGGGCCCCGCTGTCCTCGACCCGGAACGCGATGCCATCGGGGCCAAATCCGGTGAAGATCGGAACGTAGATCGCCCCAGCTTTCCATGTCCCCAGCATGGTGATCAGCGTCTCCGGGATGCGTGGCAGGAAGCCGGCCACCCGGTCGCCCGGCTCCACGCCCAGCGAGTTCAGCAGGTTGGCGAACTGGCTGCTGCGAGCGCTCAGCTCATCGTAGGTGAGCGTGGCCGCGCTCCCGTCCCGGCCGAACCAGCGGAGCGCCGGCCGGCCCCTGCCGGCATGGCGATCCACGACCGTCTCAGCCAGGTTCACCGGGCCACCCGCGCTCCAGCCGAGCGCCGCCAGGCTGTCCTCCCACCGAAACGCCTCGCAGGCCTCGGCGTAGGTCGGCCGGCTCATCGGCACTTAATCAGGTAGGCGTGGTGACCCTCCGCCACCACCTCGCCCCTCTGGTTCGTCACGCGAACGGCGAGGCGCAACAGTCCTCGATCACCCTTGCGTTCCAGCCCGGTCACCTCGAACTCCGGACGGACGGTGTCGCCCAGCAGCACCGGCTTGTGGAAGCGGAACTCCTGCTCGACGAAGGCCACCATGGAGGCTTCCAGGCGATGCGACAGCGGCGAGGCGCCGACCGCGGTCATGGCCACCACGAGCAGCCCGTGAGCCACGCGGGCGCCGAAGCGCGTCTGCCGGGCGTACTCCTCATCGTAGTGGATGGGGTGATGGTCGCCGGTGATGGCGGCGAACATGAGAAAGGTGGCCTCGCCCAGCGTACGCGAGGGGCTGTGGAAGCGGTCCCCGATCTTGAAGTCCTCGAAGTAGAGCTGCTCATCGAGATTCATGACGCCCTCCGCTCCACTTCCAGGCCGCTCACCAGAAACTCGGCGAAGCGCTCGGCCAGCTCCCGGGAGGTCAGGGGCCCGTGGGGGTCGTACCACTTCGAGATCCAGTTGATGGCGCCGAGGATGGCGAAGCTGGCGATCTTCACGTCCACCTTCCGGAAGGCGCCGCGCCAGATGCCCTCCTCGATAATCTCCCGCACGCCGCGCTCGAACGCGTCTCGTTTGGCGATGTAGCGGCGACGCCGTCGGGGACTCAGGCTCTCCAGGTCCGTGAGGACGACCGCCCCGTACACCTCCTCGGTGATTCCCCGGATGTGCGCCACCAGCACCTGACGCAGTCGCGCTTCGGGCGGCAACGCCCCCAGCCGCTCGTCGCGCAGCGCGCGGAGGCTCACCTTCATGGCGCGCATGTGGCACTGGTAGAGGAGATCGTCCTTGTCCTTGAAGTAGTAATAGAGGCTACCCTTCGTCATGCCGAGACGCTGGGCGATCTCGCCCATCGAGATCCCCGCGATGCCCCGCTCCTGCAGCACGAGACCCAGGCTGCGAAAGATCTCCGTCCGGCGCAGCTCGGCGCGCGCCGCCCTGGCGTCGCGACGCCGGGACCGATCCGATCGGTTCGGTTCTGACCGCTCGGTCATTTTTCTGAACGATTGGTCAAAAACCTACTCGCCCTGCAGTCTGGTGTCAAGGCGCGAGGTGCCCAGCCCCCTGGGGAACCTTCGCAACACCCGCAACCGGGCGCCTCAGACCCGCAACTGAAACTCCGGGGTCCAGTGCAGCAGCCGACGCTCCATCCACCCGATGATGGATACCAAAACCACGCCCAGGCCGCCGAGCAGAACCAGAGCGACGAACATGTCGGTGGCGTTCAGGGTTGCGAGCGAGACGATCATGATGTAGCCCAGGCCGGTGGCCGAGCCTACGCCCTCGGAGATCCCCCACACCGATCAGCGAGAAGCTGATCGCGTTGGGCAGCGAGGCGAAGGTCCAAGCCAGTGCGTTCGGCACCCGCACCGTGCGGGTGATCTGACGCTCGGTACCACCCAGCGTCCGGCAAGAGGCCAGCAGGTCGGCCTCGATCGCCAGGCCGCCCTTGAACGTGTTGAAGAAGACGACGAAGAACACGATGAAGTGGTGGAATGATCGAGCAAAACTCGGCTCCCTCCTGCACCGTCTTGTCGACCATCGAGACGGTCGCGATGGTCGCCTCCACCTGGCCGCTCTTCACCACTCCCAGCATCGTGAGGAGTCGCCGAGACCACGGACCGTCACCTGATCGCAGATCTTGGCCTGGTCGAGGATGAAGACCCCGAATCAACCAGGTGGCCGACTGGAGCCGCGTGCAGGCCAGCGTCTTCCCCTTGAAGTCCTTGAGGCTCCGGACTTTTCCGCTGTCGTAGAGGGCCCTGCTGGTGTTCGCTTAGCTGATCCGGGTGGCCATCGCCAGGATCAGATTCGTCGGCTTGCCGGCCAGCGTCGGGGCGATGGTGTCATTGGTACCGCTGGTGCCGACGCCGATCTCCTTGGCCGCCGGGACTTGCTTCGTCCACGGACGACTCGGGGTGTTCACGTAGCTGACGTCAAGTCCCTCGGCTTTGAAGTAGCGCTCGGTCGAGCGCCACGTAGAACTGGGTGTAGATCGGGTCGACGCTGGCGACGCCGACCGACAGGCTCCGAGCGGCACCCACGCGACCCGTCAGGCAGAAGCTGAAGCCCCCGGCACTGTACGGGGTGGGGCCGTCCGGCGCTCTTCGGCCACGACGTGTCGCATCCGAGGCCAGGGCCAGCGGTGGCGTGCGGGTGGCCGTGACGAGCGTTTTCCTCGGCCGCCTGGTGGAGGCCAGCAGACACTTCTCGCGGAAGCGCCACCCAGGTAGCCGCAGAGCCAGGTGCCGACGATGTTCGTCGCGGCGATGACGGCCAGCGCGGTCACCGCCGTCCGCGGGCCGAGCCCGTGATCGGCGAGGAACGCCGGCACGTGGTTCGTCATGAAGGCGAGCTGGAACCCGCACACGACGAAGCCGAGATTCAGGAACCAGAATCCCCGGTGGTGAACGGCCGCGGCCGTCCGCAGCCGGACCGCAGCGCAGGGCGACTCCACCGGGTTCGTCGTCCGCAGGTGCTTCCAGTGCTCCCGCGGGAACTGGTAGAAGGTCACCATCCGCTCCCCGTCGCGATCGAGCCGGCGCCCGACGTCGGCGTGATCCCGTCTCGCGCACCAGGCCTGGGACGTCCGATTCAGCCGCTCGCCTCCTCGCGGGTCTCGGCGTAGGGGATCTTCGTCAGGAGACTCCGCGCCTCGCCCTGGGAGCTTGGCGAACTGGGCCTCGACCAACCAGCCCTGGCATGGCACTGGGTCAAGAGCGATCCGCGTCCCCAAACGCTATCGCGTGGCCTCCTTGATCGTCAGGAATGGGCCGTCGAAGAATGTGACGTTGTGGAACGCTTCCCTGACGACGGCCTCGGCCACCGCGCGAGCTTGAGCGCCATCACGGCCGAACACGACGATGCGGGTATTGTGATCTTCCATGGGCAACCGGCCATCGTCCTTGGCCTTCTTCACCACGCCAGCATCCTTGCCGGGCCTCAGGCCGCTCGCTGGCAGGTTGCGGGCGCCGCTCAGAGTGCCCGCCGAGAACTCCTCCGGCTCCCGCGCGTCGAGGAAGACGGCCGTTCGGTCGCTCGCGTGGACGTACTTGACGCCCTCGAGCTCGATCTGCGTCACGCCGCCGAGTGCGCGCCAGACGGGAATCCCGAGCTGGTACCGACGCACGTTGGTGAACCCTGCGCCGAGGAGCTCCTCGGATAGCCTCTTGCTCTTCCCGCAGTAGCGGCCATTGCAGTACAGCACCAGCGGCCTCGTCTTGTCTCCGCCAACCAGCCGCTCGATCTCCTTGACGTCCGAGACGTAGACCGACATCGGTACGCCGGGTTTGGCTGACACGTTGAGCGCGCCGGGGATGTGGCTCACGGCGTACTCCATGAACGGCCGGGCGTCGAGCACAAGGGCGCTTCGCTCAGCGAGAATCTTCGTGAGTTCCTCCGTGGAAACCTCTGCCGTCTTCTGGTTCGGCTCCAGCAACGTTCCCTGGAGAACGTTGATGCCGGACTGGGCCGTGGCGACCGAGGCGACGAGGATGAGGGTGATCGAGACGATGAAGCTGCCGGTCCGGGTCGTGCGCATGTGTACCCTCCCCCTGGGCCGTGCCCAGGCGCTCTCTCACCGGTTGCCGTTGAGAGCCGACGCGACTTTCACGCCGCGACCACGGTGGGACGGCCGCGTCGAGAACTCAAATACATAATCCAAGGCGTCGATATAATCTCTGGCTATGGACGTCGAGGCGCGGCTCCGGGCCTTCGCCGGCTTCGCCCGACGCCGCTCCTTCTCCGCGGCGGCGCTGGAGCTCCGAATCAGTCAACCCGCCGTGTCCAAGCACATCGCCGACCTCGAGCGCGAGGTCGGGGTGAGGCTGGTCGAGCGCCGCCCCAGGGGCGGAGGCCTGACCCCCGCCGGTGAGTTCCTTGCCAATCACGTGCTCCGCGCCCAGGCCCTCCTGGCTCAGGCGGCTCGGGGCGTTGCCGCCTTCCGTCAGCCGGCCACCGGATTGCTGTCGGTCGTCGCGTCGGGCGTCCCCGGCACCTACCTCTTGCCCGAGGTTGTTGCGACGTTCCAGCGCACGCATCCCGGCCTGCGTGTGAACATCGAGCTGGCGACGTCGGCGCGAGCGGTAGACTCATTGCGCTCGCACCGCGCCGAGTTGGGAGTGGTGGGTGGGTTCGCGGCGGCACCGGAGATCGAGGCGGAGCCGCTCGTCGAGGACGAGATCGTCGTCGTGGGGCCGCCGAAGTTCGCCGGCCGGCGGATGTCGCGGCAGGACGCGGAATCGGCGACGTGGATCGTGAGGGAGGAGGGCTCAGCCTCCCGGGCTGCTGTCGAGGCGGCCTGGGCCGACGCTGGCATCACCCCGAGCCGGCGCCTCGAACTCCCTTCGTGGGAAGCGGTGAAGCTGGCGGTGTTTCGTGGCCATGGCATCGCCGGCTGCAGCCGGTTCGCCGTCGAAGGCGAGCTTCGGGCCGGTTCTCTCGCCCGCCTTCGGCTTCCGGGCTGGAACGTGCGACGAACGATCTCGATCATCCGGCTTCGAGAGGCGATGCTCACGCCATCGGCCCGGGAATTCCTCACCATGCTACGCGCACGGTGGGGCCGAGCCTCGAGGCGCTCTAACCGCAGCCTGGCGCGGCCGGGCTCGTACTAGTGTTGACACCCGGGAGACCGAGAGAGGGCCGTCGGCCCTATCCTTCCCAGAGTGCGAGCCACCACAAGGCCAGCAGCCTGTCGATCGGCCCTCGCGCTCAGGCGACGCGCTCGAGCGTGACGCGGCAGCCCTGGCGCTCAAGGGTGGCGACGGCCCGGCATGCGATGTGGGCCGCGGTCGGGAAGACGGTCCTGTCCACGCCGAGCTCGGCGATAAGCACTTCAGCGGTCTGTCGGCTGATCCCCGGGATGGCGTCGAGACGTTCGAGAGCCTCCCCGAAAGGGGCGAGGAGTTCCTCCAAATGGGCGCTGAGTGTCGCGATCGCCTCGTCAAGGTCGTCGAGGTACGCAAGCATCTGGCCGACCAGGAAGGCGTGATGGGCACGAAAGCGCTTAGACTGGACGCGGGCGGAGAACCGATGCGGGAGACGACGGTCCTGGTCACGGGGCCACTGGCTACGTCGGCGGGCGGCTGGTCCCCCGGCTACTGCAGGCCGGGTACCGAGTGCGGTGCATGGCCCGTTCGGCGTCCCGTCTCGCCGTGCGCCCCTGGGCTGGCGATCCGCGGGTCGAGATCGTGGAAGCGGACGTCGCCGACTCCGCCGCGGTCGAGGCCATGCGCGGGTGCTCGGCCGCGTACTACCTCGTGCACTCGATGGTCGCCGCCGGCCCGCGCTACGCGGAAATCGACCGGCGGCTGGCCGCGTCCTTCGCGTACGCGGCGGCCCGCGCCGGCGTCGCCCGGATCGTCTACCTGGGCGGACTCGGCGAGTCTGGGCCGGGGCTGAGCAAGCACCTGACCTCCCGCCGCGACGTGGAGGCGGCGCTGGCGAGCGCTGGGGTCCCGGTGACGGTCCTCCGGGCCGCGATGATTATCGGCGCCGGCTCCGCGTCGTTCGAGATCCTGCGTCACCTGGTCGAGCGCCTGCCCGTCATGGTGACGCCGCGGTGGGTCCGCACCCCGGTGCAGCCCATCGCGATCGCCGACGTCCTCACCTACCTGGCGGCCTGTCTGAGCGTGCCGGCGACGATCGGCCGGACGCTCGACATCGGCGGCCCGGACATCCTCACTTACCGGGACCTCATGCGGATCGTGGCCGAGGAGCGCGGCCTGCCCCGACGCCTCGTGATCCCGGTGCCGGTCCTGACGCCGTGGCTCAGCTCCCTCTGGATAGACCTGGTGACTCCGGTGAACCGGTGGATCGCGCGGCCGCTGGCCGAGGGGCTGCGCAACCCGGTGGTCTGCCGCGACGACGAGGCCGCGCGCCTGATGCCGCAGCGCCGGCTGGCCGCGCGGGACGCCATCCGGGCGGCGCTGACGGCGCCGCCGTCCGACGAGGCG
>DATLZL010000029.1:0-5105 GCA_035574035.1 Binatia bacterium
ACGTCGACGGCCGGCGCATCCTCTTCAGCGACCCCGAGCTGGCGCTGTGGCCCGAAGAAGGCATCACGAAGGGCGACGTGATCGCGTACTACCTGGATATCGCTGACCACCTGCTGCCGCTGCTCCAGCGCCGCCCGATGAGCCTGCTGCGCTGCCCGGAGGGCGTGAGCGGCGACTGCGTGTACCAGCGCACGGCGCCGGCCGGACTGCCGGCCTGGATCCCGACCCGGCGGCTGCGCAGCGACCAGGCCGCCCTCGGCTACGCCGAGTACGTGATCGGCAGCGACCGGGCCGCCCTGGCCTACCTGGTGAACCTCGGCTACGTGTCCTTCCACCCGTGGGGCTCGACGGTGGACGCGGTGGACCGCCCCGACATGATGGTGTTCGACCTGGACCCCACCGAGATCGCGTTCCGCGAGGTCCGCAACGCGGCGCTGCTGGTGCGCAGCCTGCTGGCCGGCTTCAAGATCCGGGCCTGGGTCAAGACCTCGGGCGGCGCCGGTCTCCACGTGCTGGTGCCGCTGGAGCCGGTCTACTCCTGGGAGCAGGTCCTGACCGGGGCCGAAACCATCACACGGCTGGCCCGGCAGCGCGAGCCGTCGCTGTTCACGTTCGACATGCGCCGCGCGCGCCGGCGGGGCAAGATCCTGATCGACGTGCTGCGCAACCGCCGGGGGGCCACGCTGGTCAGCGCCTACGCGGTGCGCGAGTACCCGGGGGCGCCGGTGTCCACGCCCCTGGCCTGGAGCGAGCTGGAGAGGAGCGTGTATCCCGAGGACTTCCACTTCGGCAACATCCGCGAGCGGCTCCGCGCCGAGGGCGATCCGCTGCGGGACTTCTTCGCCGAGCGACAATCGCTGGCGCCGCTGCTCGAGAGCGGTCGGGCGCGCCGGGCGCGGCCCAGCTGACGAGGAGGCAGTCATGGACGGCGAGCGACGGGCGAGCGGCGAGCGGTGGGCGGAACAGGCGGGCGAGGCGGCGGCGCGCGCGGGCGACGTCGCCCAGGCGGCCGGTGCCCGGCTGGCGGATCTCGCCGGGCGGGCCGACGAGCGGGTGGCCGAGGTCACCGGCCGCCCGGCCAGCGCCTGGCTGGGCGAGCTGCGGGCGCTGGTGCGCGATCACCCGCTGCCGGCGATCGCGCTCACGCTCGGACTGGGCTACGTGGTGGGCAAGATCCTGCGGCGCTGATCCTCACCGCCCGCGCTGCAGCGCCTCGATGCGGTCGCCGGTGGCGGGGTGGGTGGAGAAGAACCCGCCCGAGGCGCCCCCCTCGGTGCGCATCAGCCACGTGAGCGTGTCGATCATCTGCTGCCGGGACTTGCCGACGCGCTCGAGCAGCGTCACGCCGTGGGCGTCGGCGGCGTACTCCTCCCGGCGCGTGTAGCTCCGGAAGATCAGCTCCCCGGCGATCGGCGTGATGGCGCCGCTGCCGGGGAGGATCTGGTCGAGGATGATCATGCCGATGTTCAGCCCGGCCCCGAGCGCCTGGGCCTTGGCCACGTGCCCCAGGTCCTCGTGCGCCACCTCGTGGGCCAGCACCGCCTGCAGCTGGTCGTCGTTGGCCTTCTCCAGCAGGCCGGTGGTCACGAAGAACTGCCCGCCGCCGGCATTGCCCGCGTTGACGCGCGGGTCGGCGACCACGCCGACCTTCACCTTGTCCAGGGGAGGCGGGTTGTCCATGGCCCGGATCAGCGGGACCATGAGCCGCCGCAGGCGCTCGGCCTGGGCGGGATCGACCTGGGCCGTGGTCCGCCCCGGTCGCGGTGCCTCCGTCCGCGGGCTTCCGGCCGGCGGGGCGGAGCTCGGCGCCGCGCAGGCGCCGAGCAGGACCACCAGTCCGAGGAGCGCCGCCGCCCGTTTCACGGCGCCGGCTCGGCCCGCTCGTCGTCGCGCGTCCACGAGGACGCCGCCTGTGCCTCGGCCGGACCCGCGCCGCCGAAGTAGTCGATGTAGCGATCGATGGCGCGCGGCCGGTCCGGCTTGAACAGGAGGGCCGACCGGGGCGCCGACTGGGTCAGGATCAGCGGTGTCATGCCGTGATTCCCCCTCGTCGAGTTCTTCTGTTTGCCCGTCGGCGGGTGCACCGCCCGTGCCACGACGCCGGCCGCGCCAGCATTGTCGATCTGCTGCCGAGCTTGAAAAACTTTCGTCCCTCCTCTGTAAGGTCTTCTGCAGCCGCCGGCCGGCTCGGGACCGCGCGACCCGAGGAAAAGGCGCTCAAACCTCGCCGTTCGGGCCGCACCGCGCGTTGGCACGCTCGCTGCCTTTGCGGGCAGGGCCGGGGCCTGGCACGGCCGAAGAGGAGGCCGACATGCGGAGTGTCAAGCGGGAACTGGAGCGGAAGCGTGCGTCGTTGGCCCGCGCGATCAGTTCGGGGACCGGCGCCAACCGGGCGGCCGATGCGTTTCGCGAGCTGGCCAAGGATCCGTATGGCAGCGCCCCGCTGACCCACGACGACGAGATCGCCGCCGCGATGATGGAGCGACGGGCGCGCGAGCTCGCCGAGGTCAGCCGGGCGCTCGAGGACATCGAGGCGGGGCGCTACGGGGTGTGCTCGGAGTGCGGGGGCGCGATCGGCGAGGCGCGGCTGCGGGTCATGCCCTTCGCCGTCCGCTGCGTCGCGTGCCAGGCGCAGCAGGAGTCGCTCCGGCGGGCGGCCTGACCGGCGGGCCGGTGGGGCGCCGGCCGTGTCCAGGGTGAGGGGATGCTGGGAACCGAGGTACACAACGAACGGAGGGGAACGATGAGGAGGAGGGGAGGCTCTGTCACCGCGCTCGTGATCCTGCTGGCGGTCTTCGTCGCGTTCACCGGCTGTCGGGCCATGACCGGCAAGACGGCCGGTCAGACGATCGACGATGCCCAGATCACCGCCGCCGTGAAGTCCAAGCTGGTCGCCGACAAGGCCGCGAACCTCACGCGCGTGGACGTTGACACGAACAACGGCACTGTTTACCTTAACGGCACTGTAGAGACCGCCGAGCAGAAGGCCCGCGCCGAGCAGCTGGCTCGCGAGGCGAAGGGCGTCCGGGACGTCGTCAACAACCTGCAGGTCCAGCGGAAGTAGGCCGACCGTCGCGGAGCGCCGGGGCGGGGCGGCCGGGCCGCTGCTCCGTCCCGGCCTGCGCGGCGTAGGCGGGCCGGAACGTACCAGACGGAACGCGACGCGTGAGCCCAGTACGACGCGATCAAGCCCGAGCGGGACGGGTCCTCGTCGTGGACGACGAGCCGGCCGAGCGCGAAGGTCTGGCCCGCATGGTGGGCCAGTGGGGGTACGAGGTCGAGACGGCCGCCTCCGGGGAGGAGGCGCTCGAGATGATCGAGACGCACCACCCGGCGGTGGTGGTCACCGACCTGGTCCTGCCCGAGATGGACGGCCTGACCCTGCTGCAGAAGGTCCGGGAGACGGGCCGGCCGCCGGTGGTCCTGCTGGTGACGGGCCACGCCACCGTGGAGAGTGCGGTGGAGGCGATGCGGCAGGGGGCCTTCGACTACCTCACCAAGCCGGTCGACCCCACGCGCCTGCAGGTGCTGCTCGAGAAGTCCATCGAGCAGGAGTCGCTCTCGCGCGAGGTCAACTTCCTGCGCCACCAGCTGCGGCAGAAGGGGGCCTTCGGCCAGCTGGTCGGTCAGTCCAAGGGCATGCAGGAGGTCTACCGCTGGATCGAGCTGGCCGCCACCAGCACCGCGCCGGTGCTGGTCTACGGCGAGAGCGGGACCGGCAAGGAACTGGTGGCGCGGACGATCCACGAGCTGTCCAACCGCCGCAGCAAGCCGTTCGTCGCCATCAACTGCGCCGCCATCCCCGAGACGCTGATCGAGAGCGAGCTCTTCGGCCACGAGCGGGGCGCCTTCACCGGGGCTACCGAGCGGCGGCTGGGCTGCTTCGAGCTGGCCGACACCGGCACGCTGTTCCTGGACGAGATCGCCGAGATGGACAATTCCACCCAGGCTAAGCTGCTGCGCGTCCTGCAGGAGGGCTCCTTCCGGCGGGTCGGCGGGGGCAAGCACGAGGTGCAGGTGGACGTGCGGGTCATCGCGGCGACCAACCGCGTGCCCCAGGAGGCCCTGACGGCCGGCCAGCTGCGCGAGGACCTCTTCTACCGGCTCAACGTCTTCTCGATCCGGCTGCCGGCGCTGCGGGAGCGGAAGGAGGACATCCCGATCCTGGCCCGGGCGTTCATCGAGGAGTTCAACCGCCAGGACAACCGCCAGGTGCGGGGCCTGACGCCGGAAGCCGAGAAGGCGCTGGAGCGCTACGCCTGGCCCGGCAACGTCCGCGAGCTGCGCAACGTCATCCAGCGGGCGGTGGTCCTGTCCGGCACAGGCCTGATCGGGGTCGAGCACCTGCCCGAGAACGTCCTGCAGACGGCCGAGCCCGGGCGGGCCGAGCGCAAGGGCTCGGTGACGCCCATCCGCGAGATGGAGCGCGAGCTGATCCTGCGCGCCCTCGAGGAGACCAAGCAGGACAAGCGCCGGGCTGCGGCCCTGCTCGGCATCAGCCTCAAGACCCTCTACAACAAGCTCGCCAAGTACGGCATCCAGGCGGTCAAGTCGGCCCGCATCACCTGATGGCGGCTGGGCCTCTCGATGCCGGCCGGCCGGCGCTGCCGGCGGACCTCGACCGTCTCCTGCACGACCTGCGGGGGCCGCTCAACTCGGCGGTCATCCACCTCGAGATCGCCCGGCGGGTCGGGTCGGACGAGGCGCTGGCCAAGCAGAGCCTGGACACCATCGCCCAGGAGCTGGACCGGCTGGCCCGGATGCTGCCCGCCGCCTTCGCCGTGCTGGCGCTGGAGCCGACCGAGTGGACGCTGGTCGACCTGGGGGCCGCCGTTCGCCGCGCGCTGGCCGAGGATGACCTGAAGGACGTGGCCGTGGCCCCCGGGCCGTGGCCGAGAGTGCCGGGTGACGCGCGGCTGCTCGGGCTGGCGGCGGCCCACCTGGCGCGCAACGCGCTCGAAGCCACCCACGCCGCCGGGCCGGGGCGGCCGGCGCCCAGCGTGGGCTACGAGACCGGCGCCGGCACCGTCTCGCTGGTCGTGCGCGACTGGGGCGTGGGCCTGCGCAGCACCAACCCGCGGGCCGTCATCCGGCTGTCAGCCTCT
>DATLZL010000030.1:0-2080 GCA_035574035.1 Binatia bacterium
TTCATGCGGGCCACGTCCTCCACCCTGGCCCGGAGCAGGTGGTCGGCGCTCAGCGCCCCCACCTCGGCCGCCAGCGCGGCGCCGCCGAGGGTGGCGAACTCGTCGGCGTGGAACTTGGCCCGGAGGCCGTGCCGCGCGCCCGCCTCCAGCACCCGCCGGGCCTGGGCCACCGAGAACACGCCCTCCTCGCAGAAGACGTCCACGTAGCGGGCCAGGCCCCGCTCGGCCACGGCCGGGATCATCTCCTCCACCACCAAGTCCACGTAGGCGTCGGTCCGGCCGCGGTACTCCGGCGGGATTTCGTGGGCCCCGCAGAAGGTCGCGTGGACCTCGACCGGCTGGCTCTCGGCCAGGCGCCGGATCGCCTCCAGCATCTTGAGCTCGTCGGCGGTGGCGAGCCCGTAGCCCGACTTGATCTCGATCGTGGTGGTGCCGTGCTCGAGGGCGCGCGCCAGGCGCGGCCGGCCGAGCGCCACCAGCTCCTCGACGCTGGCCGCCCGGGTGGCCCGCACGGTCGCCAGGATCCCGCCCCCGGCGGCGGCGATCTCCTGGTAGGAGGCGCCGGCGGCGCGCCGCGCGTACTCGTGCTCGCGGGAGCCGGCGAAGACCAGGTGGGTGTGGGAGTCCACGAAACCGGGCACGGCCACCTGCCCGCGGCCGTCGAGCCGGACGGCGCCCGGGGCCAGGGTGACCTCGGCCGCCAGCCGCGACTCCGGGCCGACCCACACGATGCGACCGCCGGCGGCGGCCAGCGCGCCCCGCGGGATGACGCCGAGCGGCCCCTCGCCGAGCGCCGGCTCGCCGGTGACGACCTCGGCCAGGTCGGCGACGACCAGGTCGGCCGCCGTCACGTCGTGATGCCGGGCAGGTCCAGGCGGTGGCGCCGGGCGGCCGCGATCGCCTCCTCGTAGCCGGCGTCGGCGTGGCGCATGATGCCGGTGCCCGGGTCGGTGGTGAGCACGCGCTCCAGGCGGCGGGCGGCGTCGGCCGTGCCGTCGGCGACGACCACCATGCCGGCGTGGATCGAGTAGCCGATCCCCACCCCGCCGCCGTGGTGGACGGCGACCCAGGTGGCGCCGGCGGCGGTGTTGAGCAGCGCGTTGAGGACCGGCCAGTCGGCGATGGCGTCCGAGCCGTCGCGCATGGACTCCGTCTCCCGGTAGGGCGAGGCGACCGAGCCCGAGTCCAGGTGGTCGCGGCCGATGACGATCGGCGCCTTCACCCGTCCGGAGGCCACCAGGTCGTTGAAGATCAGCCCCGCCCTCACCCGCTCGCCGTAGCCGAGCCAGCAGATGCGGGCCGGCAGCCCCTGGAACGGCACCCGCTCCTGGGCGAGCGTGAGCCAGCGCACCAGGTGCTCGTTGTCCTTGAAGGCGTCCATCAGCGCCCGGTCGGTCGTGTAGATGTCCTCGGGCTCGCCGGAGAGCGCCACCCAGCGGAAGGGGCCCTGCCCCTCGCAGAAGAGCGGACGGATGAAGGCGGGCACGAACCCCGGGTAGGAGAAGTCGGTCACGCCGGCGTTCTGCGCTTCCTTGCGGACGTTGTTGCCGTAGTCGAACAGGATCGCGCCCATGCGCTGGAACTCGAGCATGGCCCGCATGTGGTCGGCCAGCGACCGGTAGGCGCGCTCGAGGTACGCCTTGGGGTCGCGCCGGCGCAGCTCGGCCGCCTCGGCGACGCTGAGGCCGGCCGGGATGTAGCCGTTCAGCATGTCGTGGGCGGCGGTCTGGTCGGTGACGACGTCGAACCGGACGCCGCGGGCGGCCAGCGCCGGGTGGGTCTCGGCCGCATTGCCGTGGAGCGCGATGGAGAGCGGCTCGCGCCGCTGGCGCGCCTGCTCGGCCCAGGCGACGGCCTCGTCGAGCGAGGCCGTCCAGCGGTCCACGTACCCCAGCCGGTGGCGGCGCTCGATTCGCTCGCGGTCGATCTCCACGATGATGCCGACGCCGCCGTTCATCGTGATCGCCAGCGGCTGGGCGCCGCCCATGCCGCCCAGCCCGGCCGAGAGGACCAGGCGGCCGGCCAGCGAGCCGCCGAAGTGGCGGCGGGCGCAGGCTCCGAAGGTCTCGTAGGTGCCCTG
>DATLZL010000031.1:0-3250 GCA_035574035.1 Binatia bacterium
GGAGCTGAAGGCGGTCTGGTACGAGGGGGAGGTGCCCGATCGCCGGCGCCAGCAGCGCCGTGCGGAGGTCGCGGTCGCTCACGATGCCGATCACCCGCCCGGCCTCGTCGACGACCGGCAGGTGGCGGATGCGGCGCTCGCGCATGACGGCGACCGCCGTCGCGACCGGGGCGTCCGGATCGAGGGTGATCGGGCTCCGGGTCATGACCTGCCTGACGAGCCGCGCCGCCCCGTCGGGACTGCCGGGGGCGCGGGCCTGCGTCCAGACCTCTTTGAGGTCCTTGGGCAGCTGGGCCAGGACGTCCTCGGCCTCGCCCGGCGAGAGCTGCTTCTTGAGTGCGCCGAAGACGGCGAGCGTGAGCGAGCGGGCCTCGCGGCGCGAGGCGAGCCGGGCGTCGCGGCGGACGCGCTCGTAGAACGCCTCGCGTCGCAGCCGGAGCGGCCGGCGATCGGGCACCTCCCCCTCGTACCAGACCGCCTTCAGCTCCCGCGGCAGCTGCGCCGCAACCTGGTCCGCCTCCTCCGGGGTGAGCCGGTCGCGGAGCGCGTGGAAGACGGCGGCGGTGGCGCGCTTGGCGGCTTCGAGCCGGGTCTCGCCCGTGGCCGCCATCACGGTCCGGTAGAACGTCTGCGGGGTCATCGCGCTCTCCGGGCCCGGACGGTGAGCACCGGACAGCCGGCGGTGGCGATGACGCGCTCGGCCACACTGCCCAGGAAGAACTTGGCCACCGCCCCGCGGCCGTGCGTCCCCATGACGATCAGGTCGGCGCCCCGGGCCCGCGCCGTGCGCACGATCTGCTGCGGGGCCGAGCCCTCCGCCACCACCGCCCGCGCCCTCACGCCGGCCCGGGCGGCCCGGGCCGTCAGGCGGTCGAGCCCCTTGCGCGCGTACTCCCGCGACGACCTCTGGAGCTGCTCCCAGGTACTCGGGCTCACGTAGCCGTCGGGCCCGAGCGGCAGGACGTCGTCGATGACGTGGAGCAGGATCAGCTCGGCCCGGTTGCTCCGCGCCAGGTCCAGCGCCCGGGCGAAGGCCGGGGCCGACGCGCTGGAGAAGTCCGACGGGTGGAGGATTCGACGGAACGTCTTCGGCATCGCTGCGCCTCCTCAGCTGAGGTCCCGTCGCCGCGCCTCGAACTCCTCGCGGCCGATCTCGCCGCGCGCGTACCGCTCGCGCAGGATCTCCAGCGCGGTGTCGCGTCCGGGCCGGCGGTCGACCGTCAGGAGCCAGCGGACCGCGAGGACCAGGGCGGCGACGACGAGCCCCCAGAACACCAGCATCATGATCATCATGATCAACCCGCCGGCGCCCCACATCCAGGCCATCGGATGCATGCCCCACTCCCACGGCCGCTCCTGAGCCCCCGCCGGCGCCGGGAGCAGGACGGTCCCGAGACCGACGGCCCGGGCGGCCGCCGCCGCGGCGGCGGCGACCCGGCGCATCAGGCCGATCCCGCCACGGCGGCGACCGGAGCGAGGCAGCCGACGGCGAACGCGCGGAGGAAGTCGGACTCGGTGACGATGCCGACCAGCCGGTCGCCGCTCACCACCGGCAACGCTCCGATCTTGTGGTCGAGCATGATCCGGGCCGCCTCCCGGGCGTCGCGCTCGGGCTCGACCACGATGAGCGACTTCGACATGACCTCCCCCACCGTCAGCCGGGCCAGCAGGTAGGTGATCTCCCACACCGACAGGCTGGTGGCCGGCGACGGCAGGTTCAGGCGGATGTCGCGGTCGGTCACGATCCCCACCAGCCGCGGCCCGTCCACCACCAGCAGGTGACGGATCCGGTGCCGGGCCATCAGATCCCGTGCCTCCAGCACCGCCGTCCGGGGCTCGATCGTGACCGGCGTGCGACTCATGAGATCGGCGACACGCATGGCTCCGTCCTTTCTCAGTGACCGGCGAGGGCCTCGAACACCGGCGGCCAGATGAGGGTCGTGGCGATCCCGACCCCGATCAGAAACACGATCAGCCAGCGAGACACCTCGAAATCGCGCCGGCCGATCGTCAGGTGCAGGACGATCCAGCTTCCCAGCCACGCCGCCAGCGACAGGGTCTCCTTGCCCGAGTACGGCCCGATGCCATCGGCCCCGGGCATCCACAGCTTGCCGATGCCGTGTGCCCAGGTGTTGAAGGCCGGGGAGGCCGCGGTGAAGACGTTGACGACGGCCAGCGTCAGCATCCCGAGCATCGCCGACAGCAGCGCGGCCACGGCGGCTCCGCCGGGGACCGGCGCCCGCAGCCGCCCCCGCGCGGCATCGATGTGGCCCTCGTCCCGTTTGGTCTCCAGGGTCGCCGCGCTCATCTCGCCCTCCCCGTTACGCCGGACGTAGCTTCGTGACGGCAGCGCCAAGCCCGAACGCGACTACGAGGTAGAAGAACGACAGCCCGAGGAGCACCGCCACGCTGTAGCGGAGCCACCGACGCTCGACGACCTGTCCGCCGTAATGCCAGAGTATGAAGGCGGCGGCGACGGTGAGCGGCAGGGTGAAGAGCGCCGCGAACTCCTTGAACTCGAAGAAGACGCGGTGCACCTCGGGCATGGTCTTCAGGAAGGACGACCGCGGGCTCTCCGGGGTGTTCGCCCGGTAATAGATGTAGAGCCAGTTGCCGGCCACGATGGCCAGGAACGACAACGTGGCGGAGACCGTAGACAGCAGTTGCAGATCCGCGAACGCCCGGATGCGACCGGTCATCAGGCGCCAGCCCAGGTAGAGGCCGATCGTCCCGACGAACAGGTACAGGAAAGCCGTCAGGCCGTGGAGGGCCGCCGGCAGGGCGGCCGCGCCGGATCCCAGCAGTTTGTTGATCGGGGCGGTCGCCGCGGTGAAGGCCAGGGCGGCCCCGATGAGGATCCCCACCACCGCGGCCAGCGATGCGGTCGACGCTTCGCGCATCTCCTGGAGTTCGCCGTCACTCCTCATCGCCCTGCCTCCTCCCACCGGCCCTGCCGTCTCACGACCGCACGCGCTCGGCGACCTGCGCCGCCGTCTGACGCATCATCAGCACCGGCAGGTCGGTCGACCTCAGGACCGCCTCGGCCACCGAGCCGAACAGCAGCCGCCCCAGCCCGCTCCGGCCGTGGGTCGTCATAGCCACCAGGTCGACCTCCAGCTCCCGCGCGGCGGACGCGATCTCGGTCACCGGGTCGCCGCGCCGGACCACCGTCCGGACGCGCACGCCCCGATCGCGGAGCTCGGCGGCCAGGCTGTCCAGATACCGCTCGGCCTCGGCGCGGCGGGCCTCG
>DATLZL010000032.1:0-3788 GCA_035574035.1 Binatia bacterium
CACGAAAAAGGCCGAGGCCAGCGCGGCGTCCGCCCGCCCGGCGGCGAACAGGCGGGCCTCGACGAACGGCTTGCGGTCCACCGGCTTGAAGTGGAGCGCCAGCACGTTGTCGGCCTTGAACCGTTCGGCGGCCTCCCGCACGCCGCGCCCCTGCACGAACTCCTCGGGGGCGATCTTCTGCTGGGCCAGCCAGACCGCGATCTGCTCGCCGAAGACGATCTGGAAGCGCCCCGTCCGGTTCAGCCCCTCGTAGATCTCGTTGACCGCCGCCTCGACCAGGTTCGGCTTCACCCCCGGCGTGGTGAGCGACACGAGCGTGAGCCGCACGCGGTCGGCCGAGCGGGCACGGTCCCCGGGCCGGGCGGGCTCGCCCTCGTAGCGGGCGACGGCGAAGCGGTCGGCCACCTGGGTGACGACCGCCCGGCCCAGGGTCTGCTCGGCGCGCCCCAGGACCTCGCCCGTCCTCGGGTGGCGGATCTCCCGGCCCTGGCGCACGACCTCCAGGGCGAGGCCGGGCTGCACGCCCTGGGCGCGGTCCACGGCGATGGTGACGCTGCCCGCCTGGGCCTCGATCACCTCGGCCTCCACCTTCGGGTAGAAGGCCGCCGTCTGTTCGACGAGTGCGCTCAGCGAGGCCGGCGGCGGAGCCGGGGCCGTCTGGGCCGCTACCAGGGCCGGCCCGGCGGCCACGACCAGGGCGGAGAGAAGGAAAATCAGCCGGTTGCCGCCCCGCGGCATGCCGGCACTATACCACGAGGGATCCCGGCGGGACCGGTATCCCTGTCACCCGAGGATGTCAGCGGCGGCCAGCGAGACCTCCGGGAAGGCCGCCGGGGACACCGTCGGCACCGCGCCGAAGGGTGATGGCTTCCTCGTAGCGCCCGCTTCGCGGTGCCCGGTACACCTCGATCTGATCGCCCGCGAGGTCGATGATCCAGACCTCTGGCACTCCGGCCTCCGCGTACAGGCGGACCCTGGCGCGGTCGTACTCCACGCCGGCGTCGGCGACCTCGACGATGAGCCACACATCCCGGGCGGTGGGATGGGCGGAGCGGTAGTAATCCTCCGCTCGCCGGAGCAGGGCGATGTCCGGCTGGGGTTCGGTGTGAGGACCGAGCCGCACCGGGCTCTGCACCCGGACGAGCACACGGCGGCGCAGCGCCTCGCCCAGGCGCTCGGACAGGAAATCGACGACCGCCGCATGGCGGTGGCCGATCGGGCTCATCACGGTGATCGCTCCCTCGAGGAGTTCGACGCGGTCGTCCTCCGTGAACACCCCGGCGGCCGCCATGCGGTGGAACTCCTCGGCCGTGAAGCGGTACGTCGCTCCGATCGATCCCATCCTGCCCCGAGTCTATCCCGCGGCCTGGCCGCGGCCAACGGCCAACGAGGCGACACACGGAAACGCGCGGGGCCCGGGTCGCCCCGGGCCCCGCGGACTGCCCAGTTGCTGGACGCGGACTAGAAGGTGTAGCGCACCCGGGCCGTGATGGCCTGGATGTCCTTCGGGTTCCTGGCCGTCGTCGAGACCGCAGTCGTGTTGGAGTTGGTCGCCGACGCGGCGCCCAGCGCGTCGCCCGCGAACATGTACGAGCCGACCAGGTCGAAGGCGATACCCGGCGCGAAGCGGTAGGTGAAGCCGAGGTTGACCTCGGTCCCCAGGTAACGGTCGTCACCTCCAGGCGACGTCGCCGACGGCGTGATACCGGTGGCCGCTGCGATAGCGCCGTCCGTGTCGACCTTCTCGGCCGTCCAGTTGGCGTTGACCGCCGCCCGCAGGGTGAAGGCCGGGGTCAGCGCGTAACTGGCCCGGGCGCCGATGCGGAACAGCCCGTACTTGTCGTAGCCGATGGCCACGCCCGGGTTCAGACCGAGAGCCTGGGCGTACAGGATGTTGAAGTAGTCGATACCGAGGGCCCAGATCTCCGCCCAGCCGGTGTAGTACGAGGTGTCGGTGCTGATGGGCTGATAGAAGTTCACCGTGGTGCTGGGATTCCGGACGTCCTCGGTGGCCTTGTTACCGGTCGTGTAGATCACGGCCCCCTCGAGGAGCAGCGGTCCGGCCTGCCAACCACCGCGGACGTCGACGAACCAGGCACTCATGTCCTGATTGCGCTTGACGCCGGTGACCGAGGGAAACTGGATATCCCGGTCTCCGAACTGGTAGAAGACAGTCGGCTCGAGCGAGAATGGGCCGACCTTCCACCGGGCGTCAACGCCGAGCGTGTGGCGCGTCTCCTGGAAGGCGTTCGACGGGAAGAACCCGGCCGCGTTCGACACGCCACCTCGGCCCTGCCGGGCCGCACCCGACGTCGTGCCATCGGCCTTGAAGTAGGCATAGATCGGCCGGATGTCGAGGCCCTTGAAGGGGCTGATCTCGACGCTGCCGATGAACGCCCAGTCCTCGCCGCGCCCGAAGCCGTCACGGGTGCCGGTCGACTCCTCCTCCACCTGAGCGTAGGTGAGGTTCAGCCGGATGCCCGGCGTGATACCCCAGGTGAAATGCGCGCCCGGGAAGTCTCCGCCGGCCAGGACCGAGGTCTTGTAGGTGACTGCCCACGGCTGGGCGCCGAGACGGAGCCGGGCGCCGGAGATCCAGGGCACGTCGAACTCCGTGTAGGCCCACTTGATCTCGATCACGCCCTGGACGTCCGTGTTGAGGTCCAGGCCGTGCGTGGTCCCGAACCGCTGGAAGTTCCCCGAGGTCGAGCAGGCGGTAGCACCGGAGTTCAGACACACGTTGGTGTCCGTTCCGCCAGTCTGGCCCCAGGTGTGGTCGATCTCCAGGCCCAGCACGAACTTGGTGGTCCCGAGCTCGGCCGTGATGTCCGGCCGCACACGGGTCCGGGCGTACCACTCGCTGTCGCCCGGACGCGCCGCGTTGAGATCGACGATGCTCAGGTTCTTGGTCCACGACGTGACGTTGTCGACCAGACCGTTGATCGTCACCTTCGGGGCGGGCGCCTGAGCGGGTGCCTGGGCCAGGGCATCCGAGGCGACCAGTCCGAGGAGGACGACCACGGCGGCGACGAAGGACAGTAACTTCCTCATGTACCGCCTCCTCATGTGGTAGGTGAACTGCCTCACGACTCCCGGAACGGGGTACCGCAGGCCCAACAACAACACCTGCACACTCCAGGACAGCGGCGCCAGTTGTAGCCCGAAAGCCTCACCCGGGTCAAGGGATTTGGGCCCCGGCGACCCGGTCCGGCTCAGGGCGCCACCGTCAGGACAACGCCTCCAGGCGAGCGATCGGCCTACTGCTCTTTTGTTGAGTATCGAGTGCCCCCGACCGCCGGAGGCCGGAGGTTTTGCTCCCGCGATCTCAGCCTCCGCCCGGGGCGCTCGAGCCCTCCCCCAGCGCCTTGAGCCGGTCGGCGGCGGCCTGGCCGAAGGGAGACTGGGGCGCTAGCTCCACGGCCCGCCGGAAGGCAAACCGCGCTTCGTCGCGGCGGTTCTGGGCGGCCAGGACGAGCCCCAGATTGTAGTAGGCGGCGCTCATCTGCGGGTCCAGGCGCAGCGCCACCCGCAGGGCCTCCTCGGCCTCCCGGTAGCGCTTGAGGTGGTAGAGGGCCAGGCCGAGGTTCTGGTAGGCCACGTGCGGCGTGGCCAGGGTGGGCAGGGCCAGGGCGCGGCGGTAGGCGGGCACGGCCTCCTCCCACCGGCCGGCCTCCGCCAGCGCCACGCCCAGGTTCATGTGGGCCTCGGCGAAGTTGGGATCCAGCTCGACCGCCTTCTCGAACCGCAGCCGCGCCTCCTCGAGCCGCCCGAGCTGGAGATACAGCCAG
>DATLZL010000033.1:0-3515 GCA_035574035.1 Binatia bacterium
GGGCGGTGACGCAGGTCTCGCCCGGACGGCCCGGATTCCGCCGGGCGCTGAACGGCCGGGTGCTGGTCGTCTTCCCGCGCTTCTCGGCGCTCGCGCCGCGGATCACGATCGAGCCCGATGTGGCCGACGAGGTCGGATACCTCGCCGCCGCCTTCGGCCGGGTCGGCGTGCGCGCCGAGCCGCTGATCGTCGGGATCGAGCCCACGCCCGAGGAGATCCGCGAGGCGGCGAGCCGGGCCGCCGGCGCCGATGCCACCGTGCTGTTCCTCTTCGACGCCCACCTCTACGCCTCGAACCGCGCGCTGCTGGACGCCCTCCAGGAGTCGGCCGGTTCCCTGGCGGTCATCCTCCTGCGCGATCCCTACGACGCCGCCCTGCTCCGGCCGGAGACCCTCGGGCTCACCGCCTACGGCTTCCGGCGCTGCCAGCTCGACGCCGTCATCGCCCGCCTGGCGCACTGAGCCCCGGCGGACAGCGCCCAACCGTTACCGGGAGCGCCTAACCGTTTGCCCTCCTCGGTCCGCCGCGGTATCGCATGGACTGAAACAAGGGCCGAACACCGACCGTATGGCGGGTGGCCGAGCAGGCCTGGGCCGAGCCCCCTCGCCGAAAGGCGACGGGGGTTTCGTTGTTCTGGAACCGGCTACGCGCGAGCGATCGGCCGCGTCAGGGCACCAGTCTGATCGCGTGCGCCCCGCACCTTGTCGACGGGGACTCCTCGCCGACGAAGACCGACGCCAACCCGAGCGGCCTCGTGCTTGGCCAAGCCATCTATGATGACCACGACGCGGTTGTCGCGGCTCGCCTGGCGCTCGTCCAGCGCCCACGCGACGGTCCGGAGCGTCGCCCCGGCGTATTCCATCGTGTCCCTGTGTCCTTGCGGTCGACGATCACCACACCCACCAGGAACCAAGCTCCCTTCGTATCCTGACCGTGGTCGCCATCGTTCAGCCGAGGCCGGCTGGCGTCACGGAGCCGAGGGTCGAAGCTACCGAGGGCGGACCACGACCTGCGGGCGAACGCCCCAGGGGAGCGCCGACAGCGCCAGCGCGAGCCCGATGGTCCCGGCGGTGCCGATGATGACCAGCCACGACCAGCCGAGCGCCAGCCGCCCGGTCTCGATGAGCACCAGCAGCGCCAGGTTCACCAGCGCCATCGTCACCATGGCTACCACGTTGGCCCCGTCCCGCCCGGCCCGAGGCGTCACCAGGCCCAGCAGGAACACGCCGAGCAGCGAGCCGAACGTCACGCCGGCGATCTTGAAGGCCAGCCAGAGGATCTGGCTGAACGCGGAGAACCCGTAGGCCAGCAGCCCCAGGACCGCCCCGAAGAGCACCACGCTCACGCGGGAGACGGCCAGGTAGTGGCGCTCGGACGCCCCCCGCACCAGCAGCGGGCGGTAGATGTCGGTCACGAACGAGGCGGCCAGCGAGCCCAGGGGCGAGTCGATCGAGGCGAGCACGATGGCGGCCAGCATGAGGCCCCGAAGCACCTCGGGCATCGCCTGGCGGACGAAGTGGGGCAGGATCTCGTCGGGCCGCGACACCGGCAGTGCCGGATTCTGGGCGTAGAAGGTGTAGAGCGCGGCCCCCAGCCCGAGGTAGATGACGAGCGTCAGCAGGGTCCCGAGCGGTGTGATCGAAAGCGTCCACTGGCTTTCCCGCCGGGTCTCGACCGTCAGTAGGCGCTGCATCAGGTCGTGGTCGGTGCCGAAGGCGGCCATGGAGCCGATGAGCCCATTGAGCACCGCCACCCAGACGATGTTCGGGTCGGTGAAGATCCGCACCCAGAAGTCCGCCGCCTCCGGCGCCGGCCCCCAGTTGACCACGTTCAGCCGGCCCGCCTCACCGGCGATCCGCACGATCGCGGCCACGCCCCCATCGATCCGTGAGATCAGGAAGCCGAGCGTGGCGGCGCCGGCCACCAGGAACAGGGAAGCCTGGAAGACGTTGGTCCACACCACCGCCCTCACCCCGCCGGCGGCGATGTAAAGAATGCACACCACGCAGAACACGGCGATGGTGGGGCCGAGCGGCCAGCCGAGCAGGACCGAGACGGCCAGGGCCGCCGCCATCAGCCGCACCCCGGAGCCCAGCAGGCGGGTGACGAAGAAGAAGATCGCCGCCGTCACCTGGCTCAGCCGGCCGAACCGCACCGCCAGGAACTGGTAGATGGTCGTGACGTCGTGACGGTAGAAGGCGGGGATGAACAGGAACGCCACGACCCACTTGGCCAGGCTGGAGCCGATGAAGAACTGCACGTACTCCCAGTTCTCGCTGTAGGCGGTGGCCGGCACCGAGATGATCGTGACGGCGCTGATCTCGGTGGCGAGGAAGCTCAGGGCCGCGGCCCACCAGGGCACGCGGCGGCGGGCGAGGAAGAAGTCCTGGGTGTCGTGCTGGGCCCCCGTCAGGCGGAGCCCGATCAGGAGCAGGAGCGCGAGCGAGGCGGCCAGGACGGCGTAGTCCGGCCAGGTCAGGACCTGGGGCGTGGCGGGCACGCCCCATCATACTCGGCATACTCGGCGCGGTCCGGCGGCGGGCCTAACCCCCGGTGCGGCCGACCGTCACCACGTCCAGGCGGCGCTTGCGCAGCCGGTCCATCAGCTCGTTCCAGGAGGCCGACTGGATGACGTGGTTGAACTGGCTGCGGTAGGTCGAGACGAAGGAGACGCCGTCGATCAGGATGTCGTAGACCTTCCACCGGCCGCCGACCAGGTGGAGCCGGTAGTCGAGCCGCGTGTCCCGCCCGCGCCGGGTCAGGATGCGGGAGCGGACGGTCGCGTAGCCGTCCTGGACGGCCTCCCCGGTGTAGACGATCTTCTCGCCCGAGTAGGAGACGATCTTGCCCAGGTAGGTGCGCTCCAGGAGGTCGGTGAAGAGGACGATGAACTCTTGCTGCTCGGCCCGCGTGCGCGCCGCCCAGTGGCGGGAGAGGGCGCGCCGGCTGATCTCGTCGAAGTCGAACAGCTCTGCGGCGATGCGGCGCAGCTCCGCCCGCACCCGGTCGGGGTCGGGACGCGCCGACACCGGCTCGCCCGGCTGGTTCAGGGTGGCCTCCTCGAGGACCTTGACGACGCGCGTCACCGCGGACTGGACCACCTCGCTCGGAGCGATGCTGGGCGCAGCGGCGGCGAACGAGACCAGCAACCACGCGGCGAGTGCTTTGTTCATGGAAGGAACCTCTACCGAGGGCAAGCATCGGCCATGCCAGAGATCTCGCCGGCCAAGGGTCGGAATTCGGCCCGGACCCCGGCAGGCGCCGCCGCAGAATGCTGGACAGGGAGTCACGGCATGTCGCTGAGCGGACACGGCGGGCGAGGCCTGGTGGTGGGCGTCGATTTGGGCGCCTCGCGCGTGCGGCTGCTGGCCCTCGAGGGCGAGCGCCGCCACCGGCTCGATCGCCCTGCGCCGGCGCCGGCTGATTTGGGCAACTTCTTGCTCACCGTCTGGAAGAGGAATGGCTGGCGCGGTCGCGTGCGCGCGCTCGTCGTCGCCTCCCGCGGCGTCTGGACG
>DATLZL010000034.1:0-4858 GCA_035574035.1 Binatia bacterium
ATGGCCGTCGAGTTCAAGGACTACTACAAGATCCTCGGGGTTGACCGGAAGGCCGACGACAAGACGATCAAGTCGGCCTACCGGCGGCTGGCCCGGAAGTACCATCCGGACGTCGCCAAGGGCAAGGACGCCGTCGAGCGCTTCAAGGAGATCAACGAGGCCTACGAGGTCCTCTCGGACCCCGAGAAGCGCCGGCGGTACGACAGCTTGGGTCCGGACTGGCAGCGGTATGCGCAGGCGCCGGGCGCCGGCGCGCCGGGCGGCGTGCGGGTCGAGTACGGCGACCTGGGCGACTTCTCCGACTTCTTCCGGACGATCTTCGGCGACCTGGGCGTCCGCATGGGCAGTCGGGGACGGTCGGGCGGGTTCGGCGGCGTCGGCTTCGAGGACCTGCTGGGCGAGGGTTTCCGCCGCGCGAGCCGCGCCCCGGGTGAGAATTTTCCGGGCGCGGCGCGGACGCCGCGGCGGGGCGAGGACGTCCAGGCCAGCGTCCAGATCACGCTCGAGGAGGCCTATGCGGGCGCCCGCAAGACGCTCTCCCTCGAGCTCGACGAGCCCTGCCCGACCTGCGCGGGCGCCGGTCACGTCGGCGGCCGCCCCTGCCCGGCCTGCCACGGCACCGGCTGGCAGCGCTCGCGCCGGCAGCTCGACGTCAAGATTCCGGCCGGCGTGAAGACAGGCCAGCGCGTCCGCGTGGCCGGCGAGGGCGGCGGCCTGCCCGGCCAGCGCGGCGACCTCTACCTGGTGGTCACCGTCGCTCCCCATCCGCTCTTCGAGCGCAAGGGCGACGACATCCACCTGGAGCTACCGATCACGGCGCCCGAGGCGGCGCTGGGGGCGACCGTCGAGGTCCCCACCCTCCGGGGGCGCGTCAGCATGAAGATCCCGCCGGGGACCTCCAGCGGCCGGACCTTCCGGCTGCCGGGGTACGGCATGCCGCGCGGCAAGGGCGGCGGCTACGGCGACCAGCTCGTCACGGTCAAGGTCGTCCTGCCGTCGGACCTCACGCCGGCCGAGCGCGAGCTCTACGAACGACTCAAGGCGCTGCGGCGCGACAACCCGCGCGCCTACCTGGGGTGAGCCAGTGATCCGGTTCGACAAGTTCACGGTCAAGGCGCAGGAGGCGGTCCAGGCGGCCCAGTCGCTCGCCGACCAGCAGAGCCACCAGGCGATCGAGCCCGAGCACCTGCTGCTGGCCCTGCTCCAGCAGCGCGAGGGCGTCGTGGGTCCGGTCCTGGCCAAGCTGGGCGCCCGGCCGGAGGCGATCCAGCGGGCGGTCGAGCAGGAGCTGCAGCGCCTGCCCCGCGTGCGGGGCGGCGGGCAGCAGTACGTCGGCGAGCGGCTGCGCGCCGTCTTCGAGCAGGCCCAGCAGGAAGCCGAGCGGCTCCGGGACGAGTACGTCTCGACCGAGCACCTGCTGGTCGCCCTGGCCCAGGAGCGCGACGGCGCCGCCGGCCGGGTGCTGGCCGCCCACGGAGTGACGGCCGACGCGATCTACCGGGCGCTGGTGGAGATCCGCGGCAGCCAGCGGGTGACCGACCCCAACCCGGAGGAGAAGTACCAGGCCCTGCAGCGCTACTCGCGCGACCTGACCGACCTGGCCCGCAAGGGCAAGCTCGATCCCGTCATCGGCCGCGACGAGGAGATCCGGCGGGTGATCCAGGTGCTCTCCCGCCGGACCAAGAACAACCCGGTCCTGATCGGCGAGCCGGGGGTGGGCAAGACCGCCATCGTGGAGGGCCTGGCCCAGCGCATCGTGGCCGGGGACGTGCCCGAGGGGCTCAAGAACAAGCGCCTGATCGCCCTCGACATCGGGGCCATGGTGGCCGGCTCCAAGTACCGCGGCGAGTTCGAGGACCGGCTCAAGGCCGTCTTGCGCGAGATCACCGAGTCCCAGGGCGAGATCATCTGCTTCATCGACGAGATGCACACCCTCGTCGGCGCCGGCGCCGCCGAGGGCGCGGTGGACGCCGCCAACATGCTCAAGCCGGCCCTGGCCCGCGGGGAGCTGCGCTGCATCGGCGCCACCACGCTCGACGAGTACCGCAAGCACGTGGAGAAGGACCCGGCCCTGGAGCGCCGGTTCCAGCCGGTGATGGTCCGCGAGCCGAGCGTGGAGGACACCATCGCCATCCTGCGCGGCCTCAAGGAGAAGTACGAGGTCCACCACAAGGTGAAGATCAAGGACTCGGCCCTGGTGGCGGCGGCCGTGCTCTCGCACCGCGACATCAGCGACCGGTTCCTGCCGGACAAGGCCATCGACCTGGTGGACGAGGCGGCGGCCCGGATCCGCATGCAGATCGACTCCATGCCCCACGCCATCGACGAGATCGAGCGCCGCATCATGCAGCTCGAGATCGAGCGTGTGTCGGTGGCCCGGGACCAGGACGATCCGGCCGCCCGCGACCGGCTGGCGCGCCTGGACGCCGAGCTGGCCGAGCTCAAGGAGCGGTCCAGCGCGCTCAAGGCCCAGTGGCAGGCCGAGAAGGCCGGCATCGCCGAGATCGGCCGCATCAAGACCGAGATCGACGCGGCCAAGCAGGCCATGGCCGACGCCGAGCGACGGGGCGACCTGAACCGGGCCGCCGAGCTGCGCTACGGCACCCTGCTCAGCCTGGAGCGCCAGCTGGCCGAGCTGGAGGCGCGCCTGGCCCAGCAGCAGGGCCAGGGCCGGATGCTGCGGGAGGAGGTCGACGAGGAGGACATCGCGGCGGTGGTGGCCAAGTGGACCGGCATCCCGGTCACCCGCCTGCTGGAGGGCGAGACGCAGAAGCTGCTCCGGATGGAGGAGCGCCTGAGCCAGCGGGTGGTGGGGCAGGACGAGGCCATCCGGGCCGTCGCCAACGCCGTCCGCCGGGCCCGGTCCGGCCTGGCCGACCCCAACCGGCCCATCGGCTCGTTCATGTTCCTGGGCCCCACCGGCGTCGGCAAGACGGAGCTGGCCCGGGCCCTGGCCGAGTTCCTCTTCGACGACGAGCGGGCCATGATCCGGCTCGACATGTCCGAGTACATGGAGCGCCACACGGTGGCTCGGCTCATCGGCGCCCCGCCCGGCTACGTCGGCTACGAGGAGGGCGGCCAGCTCACCGAAGCCGTCCGCCGCCGCCCCTACTCGGTGGTCCTCTTCGACGAGATCGAGAAGGCCCACCAGGACGTGTTCAACGTCCTGCTGCAGATCCTCGACGACGGGCGGCTGACCGACGGCCAGGGGCGGACGGTCGACTTCCGCAACACCGTGATCATCATGACCTCCAACCTGGGCGCCCACATCTTCCGCGAGTACGAGCAGCCCGAGAAGGTGCGCCCGCTGGTCCTGCAGGAGCTGCGGGCCACGCTCCGGCCGGAGTTCCTGAACCGGATCGACGAGATCGTGATCTTCCGGCCGCTGGGACGGGCCGAGCTCGACCGGATCGTGGAGATCCAGCTCGGTCACCTCCGGCGCCGGCTGGCCGAGCGGCGGATCGAGCTGGAGGTCACCGACGCCGCCAAGGCCGTGCTGGCCCGGGAGGGCTACGACCCGACCTTCGGCGCCCGGCCGCTCAAGCGGGCGATCCAGCGCCTGGTCCAGGACCCGCTGGCGGTCAAGATCCTCGAGCACCAGTTCAAGGAGGGGGACACCGTCACCGTGGACGCCGAGGGCGACCAGCTCGTCTTCCGGCGAGCGGTGGCGGCCGAGGTGGTCGCCTGACGCCGGAGCGGGCCGGAATCCCGAGCGCGCCGACCGTCATCTGAAGCGACGAATGACTCCGTCCCGGCGCCGCCTCCACCCCGCCTGGATCGTGCTCGGCGCCCTCACCCTCTGCATGCTGGCCGCTTCCGGGCTGCGCTCGGTTTTCGGCGTCTACATCAAGCCGATGGAGGCCGAGTTCGGCTGGAGCCGGGGGGCGCTGTCCGGCGCCGCGGCCGTCTCGCTCCTCATCCTGGGCGCGGCCGGGCCGCTGGTCGGCCGCCTGGCCGACCGCGTCGGCCCCCGGCTGGTCATCGCCGGCGCCCTGCTCGTGCTCGGGCTGGGCTCGATCGGGTCGTCGTTCGTCCAGCAACTGTGGCACATCTACGTGACGGCCGGCGTCCTCATGGCGCTCGGCGCCGGCGGCGCCGCACTCACGACGGGCTCGGCGGTCGTCGCGCGCTGGTTCGACCGCCGCCGGGGGCTGGCCATGGGACTCGCCGCCGGCGGCATGTCGGCCGGCCAGCTGATCGTCATCCCGCTGGCCACCGCCCTCACCGTCTGGTTCGGCTGGCGCACCAGCTTTTTCTGGCTCGGGCTCGGCCTGCTCGTCCTGGTCCTGCCGGTCGGCCTGGCCCTGATCCGCAACAACCCCGAGGACCGCGGTCTCCAGCCCTACGGCGCCACCGGACCGGCGCAGACCGCAGCCGAGGCGGCCGCCCAGGTGGCGGCCGGCCGGGTGTCGGTCGTCGAGGCCGCCCAGACCCTGCCCTTCTGGCTGCTTATGGCCACCTTCTTCGTCTGCGGCTACACCTCGAACGGCATGGTGCTGACCCACTTCATGCCCCACGCGCTCGAGCACAACTTCACGGCGTTCCAGGCCTCGGCCGCGCTCGGGGTGATGGGCGCGATGAACGTGCTGGGCACGATCGGCTCGGGCTTGATCTGCGACCGGTTCGGGCGCCGGGGGCCGCTGGCCACCTATTACTTCGTGCGCGGCCTCTCACTGCTCTTCCTGCTCTCGGTCTGGAACGTGCCCTCGCTCCACCTCTGGGCGGCGATCTTCGGCCTGAACTACATCTCGACCGTGCCGCCGACCACCACCCTCACCGCCAACATCTACGGCCGCTACTCGGTGGGCGAGCTGAGCGGCTGGATCTTCTTCTCCCACCAGGTCGGCGCCGCGCTGGG
>DATLZL010000035.1:0-7288 GCA_035574035.1 Binatia bacterium
CTTCCCCTTCAGCGAGGGGCTTGCTCACCGCCCTCGGTGCGGCTCCCTTGATGTTTGCGAGGTTGAAACTTCCCCCCGGCATCACGCACAGCGCAGGGACGCCCCCTGTGTACCCGCAGCCCCCGGGCCGAGTCAAGCGGGGCGCTGTCGCCCCCCACCCGGCCAGGGCCAGCCCGGGGATTGGTCATATTGCAAGATTATGATATAGGACTATTAGGTTCCATGACCAGCGGGCCGAGCCTCCAGGAATTCAAGGCCGAGTTCTTCAAGGCCCTCGCCCATCCAGTTCGCATCCGCATCCTGGAGATCCTCGTTCGAGGCTCCCGGAGCGTCCAGGAGCTGCAGGCCGAGCTCGGTCTCGACCAGTCCAGCGTCTCCCAGCAGCTGGCCGTGCTACGGCTCAAGAACGTGGTGACCGCCACCAAGGAGGGCACCAGCGTCCGCTACGCCATCCGCGACCCGCTGGTCGGGGACCTGCTCGACGTGGCCCGTCGGATCTTCAACAACCAGCTCAGCGGCACCCAGACGATGTTGCGTCAGTTGCAGCGCGAGTCGCGGGCGGCCCGCCGTTGATGCTGCGCCAGCTCCGCCTCGCGTGGCGAACCGGCGTGGTGACGGAGCCGCCGCCTGGTCAGACCGAAGCGTTGGGCGCGGAGCTGCGCCGGCTGGCCCACCGCCGGTTCGGACGGTCCCTGCACATCCGTCACGTGGACGCGGGATCCTGCAACGCCTGCGAGCTGGAGATCGCCGGTCTGGCCGGCCCCCACTACGACCTCGAGCGCTACGGCCTCCGTCTCGTGGCCTCACCCCGGCATGCCGACTGTCTGCTCGTCACCGGCCCGGTGACCCTCAACATGGCCGAGCCGCTGCGCCGGACCTACGAGGCCACGCCGGATCCCAAGCTCGTGGTGGTGGTTGGCGACTGCGGCCGGGACGGCGGGATCTACCGGGGCTCCTATGCCGTCCTCGGCGGCGTGGGCGACGTGGTGCCCGTGGACGCGGTCATTCCGGGCTGCCCGCCCTCGCCCCGGGCGCTCCTGGCCGGCCTGCTGGCGTTGCTCGGACGGCTCGACCGGTGAGCGCGCCGGGCTACCTGTCCGCCGTGCTGCTCGGCGTCCTCGGCACTGCCGGGGGCCTGGCCGGGATGCTGGGCTGGACGTGGCAGCTCGGACTGCACGAGGCGCTGCCGGCGGGCGGCCTGCGCCTCGCGATGGACCCGCTGAGCGGGCTGTTCGTCGCGCTGGTGGCGGCCACCGCGGTGCCGACCTCGCTGGCCGGCCTCGAGTACGCCCGGCGCGACGGGCGCGGCTGGCTCGTCTACCTCGGGTTCGTCGGCGCCATGATCGCCGTGCCGCTGGCGGCCAACGCGTTGACGTTTCTGCTGGCGTGGGAGCTCATGTCCCTGGCCTCCTACTCCCTCGTCCTGCACCGCGGGCGCTCGGACGAGTCGGTGCGCGCGGCCTGGGTCTACGCCGTGATGACCCATGCCGGGCTGGGCTTCCTGCTGACCGGCATGCTCCTGCTGGGTGCCTGGACGGGGAGCTTGGCCTTCGCCGACTGGCGCGCGGCGGCGCCGATGCTCACCCCGACGGCTCGGGGGGTCGCCTTCGCCCTGCTGGCGCTCGGTTTTGCCGCCAAGGCCGGGGCCATCCCGCTGCACGTGTGGTTGCCGCTGGCCCACCCGGCCGCTCCCAGCCACGTCTCGGCGCTCATGTCCGGCGTGATGATCAAGCTGGGGATTTACGGCCTGCTCCGCGCCGGTCTCGATTGGCTCGGCGGCGGACCGGCATGGTGGGGAGTCGCGGTGATGCTCGCCGGCGCCGTCTCGGCGCTGGTCGGCGTCCTCTACGCGCTCGTGGACCACGACCTGAAGCGGCTGCTCGCCTTCCACAGCATCGAAAACGTCGGGATCATCCTGATCGGTCTCGGGGCCGGCATGACCTTCCGGGCGGCGGCCCGGCCCGACCTCGCCGTCCTCGGCGTCGCCGCCGCGCTGTATCACACGGTCAACCACGCAGCCTTCAAGTCCCTGCTGTTCCTGGCCGCCGGGGCGGTCCTGCACAGCACGGGAACCCGCAATATGGAGCACCTGGGCGGGCTCATCTCACGCATGCCGTGGACGGCCGCCGCGTTCCTGGTGGGGTCGGTGGCGATCGCCGGCCTGCCCCCGCTGAACGGCTTCGTCAGCGAGTGGCTGACCTTCCAGGCGCTGCTGCACAGCCTCACGGTGCCCCGGGCCGGGCTGAACCTGGCGTTTGCCGCGGCCATGGCCGCGCTGGCGCTGACCGCCGGCCTGGCACTGGCGTGCTTCGTCAAGGCGTTCGGCATCACCTTCCTGGCCCTGCCCCGCAGCCCGGCCGCGGCGCAGGCTCGAGAGTCCGGCCGGCCGGTGCGCGGGGCAATGGGCCTGCTGGTGCTCGCCTGCGGGGCACTCGGGCTCGGCCCCACCCTGATCGTGCCCGCCCTGGCGCAGGTGGCGGTCCCGCTGGTGGGCGCCCCGGCCCCGCCCGCGCTCGGCGGGGGCCTGACGCTGCGCCTGTCCGGCGACTTCGCCAGCCTCTCCACGCCGGTCGTCGCCGTCGCGCTCGCCCTGGGGGTCGCTCTGCCGCTGGCGGGGCTGGGACTGGCCGGGGTCGGGCGCCGGCGGCGCATTTCGGAGACCTGGGGATGCGGACGGCTCGTGCAAACCGCCCGCATGGAGTACACCGCCACCGCGTTCGCCAACCCCTTCAAGCGGGTCTTCGATTTCTTCTACCGACCGGTGCGCCAGCTGGACATCGAAGTCCACCCGGAATCGCGGCTGTTCGTGCGCCGCATCGCCTACGAGAATCCGATCCGTCCGCTGTTCGAGGAGTGGCTGTACCGGCCCGCTCTGGGTGTGCTGCACCGGAGCGCGCGCCGGCTCCAGGCGATCCAGTCGGGCAGCGCCAACGCCTACCTCCTCTACATCCTGGGCGCCCTGCTCGCGCTGCTGGTGCTGCGCTGATGGAGTCCCTGCTCGCCGGCCTCCTCCAGGCGGCGCTCGCCGCCGCCGCGGCCCCCCTGCTCACCGGGGTGCTCCGCACGCTCAAGGCGCGGCTGGTCGGCCGGCGTGGCCCGAGCGTGCTGCAGCCGTATGCCGACCTGCGCAAGCTCCTGGGCAAGGAACCGGTGATCTCCCCCACCACCTCCTGGATCTTCCGGGTCACGCCCTGGCTTCTGGCCTCCACCTCCCTGGTCGCGGCGCTGCTGGTGCCGCTCGTGTTCACCCGCCCGACGCTCGTCCCGGCCGGGAACATCATCCTGGTGATGTCCCTCTTCATGCTGGCCACCTTCTTCCTGGCCCTGGCCGGCCTCGACGCCGGCTCGGCGTTCGGCGGACTGGGAGCCAGCCGGTCGGTGGCCCTGGCGGCGCTCGCCGAGCCGACCGTGATTCTGGCCGTCTTCGCCCTGGCGATACGGGCCGGCACCAGCGACCTCGGGGGGATCATCGAGCGTCTGGCCGCCGAGCCGGCCCAGGCGGTGGCCCCCGGCCACCTGCTGGCGCTGGCCGCCTTCTTCATCGTCATGCTGGCCGAGACCGGCCGGCTGCCGGTCGACAATCCCGCCACCCATCTCGAGCTGACCATGATCCACGAGGCTATGGTGCTCGAGTACTCCGGCCACTACCTGGCCCTGGTGGAGTGGGCGAGCGCGATGAAGTTCCTCCTCTTCCTCGCCCTGCTGGCCAACCTCTTCTTCCCGTTCGGGGTGCCGGCCTCCCTGGCTCCGGGCCCGCTGATCCTCGGCGTGGCGGCGCTGGCCGCCAAGCTGGCCGGCCTGGTCGTCGCGCTGGCCCTGATCGAGACCGCGGTCGCCAAGCTCCGGCTCTTCCGGGTCCCCGAGCTGCTGGCTGGCTCCTTCGCGCTCGGCGTCGTCTCGGTGACCTCGGCGTTCGTGCTGCCGTGACGCGGGCGACGACGCTGCTCGGATTCCTGGGCCTGGTGCTCACCCTGCTGATCGTGTGGCGGCGCAGCTGGCCGGCCCGACTCCGGCTCTTCGTGATGCACGCCCTGCTCGTCGCGTCGCTGGCCCTGGCAGTCGGGATCTACGCCGGACAAGCCGGGCTGCTCCTGGTCGCGCTCGTGGTCGCCGTCCTCAAGGGCTGGTTCATCCCCAGGGCCCTGGCCCGCATTGCCGCCGGCACGCCGGTGCGACCGGTGGCGGCCGGAACGTCAGCGGGGACCGCGCTGCTCGCCGCGGGCGGCCTCGTCGTCGTGGCCTACGTGGTGATGGCCCCGGTCGCCGGGCGGTCGACGTTGCCGACGGCAGGCGCCGTCCCGCTGGCCTTCGCCACCGCCCTCCTCGGCCTCTTCGTCACCGTGACCGGTCGCGACGCCTTCGGACACATCCTCGGCTTCCTGACGTTCGAGAACGGGATCTTCAGCCTGGCGCTGCTCGCCACCTACGGACTGCCGTCGATCGTGGAGGCCGGCGTGTTCCTGGACGTGCTGGTGATCGTGCTGATCATGGAGGGCGTCACCGTCCAGATCCGGCGCGAGCACGACTCCATCGACGTCGACCGGCTGCGGGAGCTCCGGGGGTGACGGTCGTCGGCCTGTTGCTCGTGCCGTTGCTCGGCGCCGCCGGGCTGGCGCTCAACCCGGGCCGGGCCGGCCGCCTCGTCCACGGGGCCACGGCCGGGCTCACGCTCGGACTGGCCGGCGCCGTGGTGGCGGCGGTCGTCCGCACCGGCCCGGTAACCGCCCTGGACGGCCTGCTCCGCGTGGACGCGCTGTCGGCGTGGCTGGTGGCGCTCATCGGGCTGGTGGGGGCCCTGGTCGCCGCCGAAGCCCCGCGGCAGGTCCCGGTCCCTGCCAGCGGGCGCTTCTACCCGCTGCTCCACCTCTTCGTCTTCACGATGCTCCTGGCCGTGACGACCGACGACGTCGGGCTCATGTGGGTGGCGGTGGAGGCCACGACCCTGGCGTCGGTGTTCCTGGTCAACCACGAGCGCTCGCGCGCCTCGCTGGAGGCGGCCTACAAGTACGTCCTGATCTGTTCGGTCGGCGTCGCCATCGCCTTCGCCGGCACGATCCTGATCTACTTCGCCGACATCCATTCCCTCGGCCGGCCGGCGCACGCCCTGCGGTGGACGGCGCTGGTGCGGGTGGGGCCGGAGCTCCCGGTACCGGTGGTACAGCTCGCGTTCGTCTTCCTCCTGGTCGGCTACGGCACCAAGGCCGGCCTGGCCCCCATGCACACCTGGCTTCCGGACGCCCACAGCGAAGCGCCGGCGCCGGTGAGCGCCCTGATGTCCGGCGTGTTGCTGAGCGTCGGCCTGTACGCGATTGTCCGGTTCAAGGTCGTCGCCGATCTCGCCGCCGGTCCGGCCTTCACCCGTCGGCTGCTGCTGGCGCTGGGGCTGGGCTCGGTGGCGGTGGCGGCCGCCTTCGTGTGGTCGCCCCGCAGCTACAAGCGGATGCTGGCCTACTCGAGCATCGAGCACGCCGGCATCGCATGCCTCGGCCTCGGCTTTGGCGGCCCCTGGGGGCTGGGCGGCGCGCTCCTGCACGTCGCCAACCACGCCCTGGCCAAGTCGGTGCTGTTCCTCCTGTCCGGACGCATCCGCGCCGCCTACGGGAGTCCGGCCATCGGCGCGGTCAGCGGGCTGTCGGCGGCGATGCCCCTCACCGGACGGAGCTTCCTGCTGGCGATGCTGGCCTTGCTCGGGCTTCCCCCGTTCGGGCTGTTCGTGAGCGAGTTCCTGATCTTCGGCGCCGGCTTCCGGGGCGGACACGCGGCGGTCGCCGCCGCCGGCCTGGGCTTTTTGCTCGTGGCCTTCGCCGGCCTGCTGCGGGCCACCCATCGCATGCTCTACGGCGCCCCGCCTGCCGGCGGGGTCCCCGAGCCGACAGGCTGGGCGGCGGCCTGGCCGGTGGCCGCCGCCCTGGGCCTGCTCGTCGCGACCGGGCTGGCGTGGCCCCCCGGGCTGGCCGCGGCGCTCGAGTCGGTCGCGGGCATCCTGTCCCCATGAGCGACCTGGATGCTCTGGCGCAGGCCCTGCGGACCGCCGGTTCGGTGGGTCTCCGGATGGACGAGCGGACCGTCCGGGCGCGCTGTGAAGGCCACCGCCTCCCGGCGGTGGCCGACGCGCTGGCTGCCCTCGGCGCCCAGGTGCAGGTGATGGCGGCCACGGACACGCGCGCGACGGCCGGCGACTTCACACTGGCCTACGTGTTCGCGCCGCCGTCGGGCCGACCTCAGGCGCACGTCCTGGTGTCCATCCCCGCCGCCGACCCGCGCTTTCCGTCACTGGCCACGCGCTCCTTTCCGGCCAGTCGCTTCGAGCGAGAGATCCACGACCTCTTCGGGCTGGTCCCCGACGGCCACCCCGACCTCCGGCGCCTGGCCCTGCACCAGTTCTGGCCTGACGGCTACCACCCCCTGCGGCGGGACACGGTCGTGCGCCGCGACTTCCAGGACGGCGGGGAGCCCTTTCCTTTTCGGCAGGTCGAGGGGGAAGGGATCTTCGAGATCACGGTCGGCCCCGTGCACGCGGGGGTGATCGAACCCGGCCACTTCCGCCTCAGCGTCGAGGGAGAGACCATCGTCAATCTGGAGATCCGCCTGGGCTGGGTGCACCGGGGCATCGAGAAGCTCTTCGAAACCCTGCCGCTCGAGCGGACACCGGCGCTGGCCGAACGGGTGTCGGGCGACGAGAGCGTGGCCCATGCCCTGGCCTACTGTCAGGCGCTGGAGGCCCTGTCCGGAACCACCATCCCGCGCCGGGCCGCGTGGCTGCGGGTGCTGCTGCTGGAGCTCGAGCGGCTCTACAACCACGTGGGCGACGTGGGCATGATCGTCAACGACACCGGATTCGGCTTCGGTCACGCCCACTGCTTCCGCCTGCGCGAGGAGCTGCTGCGGCTCAACGAGCGGCTCACCGGCCACCGCCTCCTCCGGGGCGCCGTGGTCCCGGGTGGGGTGACGGGGCCGGTCGTGGAGGCCGACCTCGAAGCGACGGCCGCCCGCGTCATCCGGCTCGCCGCCGAGTTCAGCGAGGTGGCCGCGCTGTGCCTGGCCAACACGCTGGTGCTGGAGCGGCTCCAGGGCACCGGGCATCTCTCGCCGGCCACCGCTCGGGCGTTGCAGGTCGTCGGCCTCTCGGGTCGCGCCAGCGGCCTCGATGCCGACGTGCGCCGGGACGCCCCCTTCGCCGCCTACGCCCAGGTCCCGGTGCCGGTGCCGGTGTATACCGCGGGCGACGTCTGGGCGCGGACCATGGTCCGTATCGACGAAGTCGCCGTCGCAGCGCGGCTGGTCGCCG
>DATLZL010000036.1:0-3359 GCA_035574035.1 Binatia bacterium
CGAGAGCCAGCCGCCCAGCACGAGGCCGCCGACGCCCGCCACGCCGATCACGCTCGAGTAGGACCCGGCCCGCCCGAGCTCCTCCACGCCGGCCTCCATGAACAGCAGCGGCGCCCACGTCGCCAGCACGTACTGCACCCACATGCCGGCGGCGCCGACGACGGCCAGCAGCCAGAGCCCCGGCTCGGCGGCGGTGGCGGCGATGCTGCGGCCGGCGCGCACGCCCGGCGCCCGAGGCTCGGGCACGAACCGGTGGATCAGCAGCGCCGCCAGCAGGGGCGGCGCGGCGAACAGCGCGAACACGGCGCGCCAGGGCAAGTGGTCGCCGAGGAACCCGGCCAGCAGCAGCCCCGCGGTCACGCCGATCCCCACGCCCGAGAAGGAGACCGCCTGGCCCAGACCGACCCGGGCCGGCGGCGTGACGGCGGCGATGATGGGCCGGTCGTTGGAGAAGATGCCGCCCTGGCCGAGCCCGGTCAGCACGCGGGCGGCGACCAGCGTGGCGAACGAGGCGGCCAGCCCCGTCGCCAGCGCGCCGGCGGCGCCGACGACGAGGGCGAGCAGCACCATGCGACGGTGTCCCAGGCGATCGCCCAGGATGCCGGCCGGGAACTGGGCGGCGGCATAGGCGGCGAAGAACGCGGAGGCCAGCAGGCCGGCGGCCGTGTAGGAGAGCGCGAGGTCGGCGATGATCGCCGGCAGCAGCGCCGAGAATCCCATCCGGACGAGGTAGTTCGCCACCCAGGCGAAGACGATGAGCGCCCAGACGACGCCGTACGGGGTGGCGCTCGGCATGCGGGGCGTTAGTGTATCATCCGCCTGATGCGGACTGCTGTGCTGGCGGTGGCAGCGCTGGCCGTTCTGGCGGCGGCGGCGCCGGCCGCCGGCCAGCCGTGCACCGAGCCGCTCAGCATCCTGTTCGAGCGCGTCTCCCCCTCGGTCGTCGCCGTCCAGGCCACCCGCGTGAACAAGGCCCGCCGCGAGCGCCGCTTCGAGACCGTGGTGGGCGCCGGCGTGGTGATCGAGCGCGACGGCGTCGTGCTGACCAACGCCCACGTCGTGGACGGCGCCAGCTCGGTCACCGCCACCACCGGCAGCGGCATCCGGGCCGGCGGCCGGGTCATCGGGCTGGACCCCGTCCTGGACGTCGCCCTGGTCCGCCTGGACACCCGGGAGGCGCTGCCGCCGGCGCGGCTCGGCGACTCGGCCCGGCTCCGCGTCGGCGACGAGGTGGTGACGATCGGCAGCCCGATCGGGCTCGAGCAGACCATGACGCGTGGGATCGTGAGCGGTCTCAACCGGATGCTGCCCGGCGTGCCGGACCAGCCCATGATCCAGACCGACACCCCCATCAACCCCGGCCACTCCGGGGGCCCGCTGCTCGACCGCTGCGGCGCCGTGGTCGGCCTCACCACCTTCGTGTCCGAGAACGCCCAGAGCATCGCCTTCGCGGTGCCGATCAACGCCGTGAAGGCGGTGCTGCGCGAGCTGCGCGAGCGGGGTCGGGTGGTGCGGCCCTGGCTCGGCCTGGAGGGCCGGGCGGTGGACGCCACGCTGATCGGGCTGCTGAAGCTGCCGCTGGTCCCCGGCTACCTGGTGGAGGTCGTCTTCGACGGCAGCCCCGCCGAGCAGGCCGGCATCCGGGGCGGGAGCCTTTCCGTCGCGATCCAGGGCGAGGAGTACCTGGTCGGCGGCGACGTCCTGACGGCCATCCAGGGCCACCCGGTGCGGACCCACGAGGAGTTCGTGGCCCGGGTGGCCGCGCTCAAGCCCGGCCAGCGCGTGCGGGTGACGATCGTGCGCGACGGTCAGCCCCGCGAGCTGACCCTGACCGTCGCCGAGCGTCCCCGCCTGCCCTCCGACCTGGTCGACTAGGCCGCCGCCCCACCCGCCCGGCGGCGGTCGCGATGGTGCGCCTCGAGCGCCCGGTTGGCGGCGGTGACGGTCGCCAGCGCGTCGGCGATCGCGGCCAGCGCCCGGCCCGGCACGACGAGGTAGAGATCGTCCTCCCCGAGCCCGGTGTAGACCCGGTTGCCGATGCATCCGAGGCTGCCCACCACGCCCCGCGCCAGCGCCACGGGCAAGGCCATGCAGGTCGGGCGCCCCAGGAGCGGAGCCTCGACCGCGACGCCGGCCCGCGCGGCCGCCTCGCCCAGGAGCATCAGCCGTCCCGGCCGACCGGCGAGGAGCACCACGTCGGGGTCGACCGGCGTGTCGCCGAGCGGTGCGTAGACGACGACCGCCGGAGCGGGCGACAGGCGGGGGATTCCCTCCACCTCCTCGGACCGCAGGTAGCCGACCTCGGTCATCAGCGCCAGGGTCTCGCCCAGCCGTCGCGCCGGCTCTTCCGGCAGCGCGAAGCCGTGGGTATGGCTGCCGACCGGGCAGCCGTGGTGGTCGGCCGGCACCGTGTAGAAGGTCCGCCCCTCCGCCGCCAGCCGCCAGAAGCTGCAGCCCGAGGGCTCCTGGCCGGGGAACCGGGGCACGCCCGCCGGTGGGGCGTCGCGGAAGGCGACGGCGACCGGGCGCCGGTCGAGCCCCAGCGGCTCGGACAAGCGGCGCTCGAGGTTCGGATAGTCCGTCATCTCAACGACTCCTCCGGGCGGCGCCGGCCGGATCCGGCCGGCCCGACGGGCCGGACTCGACCAGGCGGCGCGCCGTCTCGAAGATGCGCCGGAACATGGACCGCGTGAGCTTGCCCGTGAACGTGTTCTGCTGGCTCGGGTGGTAGGAGGCGATCAGGGTGATCCCGTCCTCGAACCGGGTGACGGTGCCGTGCGCGAAGGTGGGCAGCGGCCGTGGCACCGACAGGCCCAGCACCCGGCGGGCGTCGAGGTAGGCGTGCCAGCCGATGCGCCCGAGCCCGACGACCACCCGAACCCGGTCGAGCAGCCGGAGCTCGTCGACGAGGTACGGCCGGCAGTTCGCGATCTCGGCGGGCGTGGGCCGGTTGCCCGGCGGCGCGCACCGGACGGCGGCGGTCACGTAGGCGTCGTGCAGCCGGAGTCCGTCGTCCCGGTGGACCGAGGTCGGCTGGTTGGCGAATCCGGCCTCCCAGAGGGCGCGGAAGAGCCAGTGTCCGCTTTCGTCGCCGGTGAAGATGCGGCCGGTGCGGTTGCCGCCGTGCGCGGCCGGCGCTAGGCCGACCAGGAGCAAGCGCGCGTCGAGGGAGCCGAAACCCGGCAGCGGGCGCGCCCAGTAGGCCTGGCCGGCGTAGCGGCGCGGCGGGGCCGCCGCCACCGCCTCCCGGTGGGTCACCAGTCGCGGGCAGCGACGGCAGGCGACGATGGTCGCGACGAGCGCGTCCAGGCGCCGGCGGCGCTCGCCGGGGTCGCACACCGCCACGCCGCCCGCCCGGG
>DATLZL010000037.1:0-3354 GCA_035574035.1 Binatia bacterium
GGCGGCGGTCGTCCTGCTGGCGCTGGGCTGGAACCGGGGCTGGGAGGCGGGCGAGTTCCCGCTGGTCAACGTGGTGGTCACCTTCCTGGCCCTGGTCCAGCTGACCGTCCAGTTCCTGATGACCCTCCGCCAGCGGCGCCAGGCGCCGCTCTACGTCTCGCTCTGGTACCTCATCGCGGCCTTCGTCTGGACCGACGTCAACCTGGTGCTCTTGATGCTCGGCCCCGACCACATCCCCGGCATCAACAACGCCGCCTGGCACGGCCTGTTCATCCACTACGTGGTCGGGCTCTGGATCACCCCGGCCGGCTACGTGCTGATCTATTACTTCCTGCCGGCCAGCGTGCGGGCGCCGATCTACAGCCACCGGCTGTCCCTGATCGGGTTCTGGTCGCTGGCCTTCTTCTATCCCTTCGTCGGCATCCACCACTACCTCTACTCGCCCATCGCCGACTGGGCGGAGACGATCGCCATCGTCTCCTCGATGATGCTCATCGTGCCGGTGTGGACGGTGCTCCAGAACTTCTTCGGCACCATGATCGGCCGCTGGGGCGAGTTCGGGCGCAACCTGCCGGCCAAGTTCCTGATCACGGGCTCGATCATGTACCTGCTCGGCTGCTTCCAGGGCTCGACCGAGGCCCTGCGGGCGCTGCAGACGCCCACCCACTTCACCGACTTCGTGATCTCCCACTCGCACCTCACCGTGTTCGGCACCTTCATCCTCTGGGCGCTGGCCGGCGCCGTCTACGTCTGGCCGCGGCTGGCCGGTGCGAGCGACCTCTGGTCCTTCCGGACGGCCAACTGGGGGTTCTGGCTCATCACGCTCGGCATCTCGGCCATGGGGTTGGTCCTCACCGCCCAGGGGCTCCAGCAGGGGTTCATGCTGATGGCGGGCAGCGAGTGGATGGACACGGTGGGGGCGATCCGGCCCTACTGGTGGGTGCGCACGCTCACCGGCATCTCCATGGACCTCGGCGTCTCCCTGGTCGTCTACACGCTCCTCAAGACGTCGTGGACCGCGGCCGCGGCCCCGGCCTGGGCCGCGACCGCGCCGGCGCCGGCCGGGGGAGGGCGCCGGTGAGGTCCATCCGGACCTTCGCCCTCGGCGCCGGCTTCGGGCTCATCACGCTGGCGGCCTTCGTGCAGGGGGTGCTGCCGGCCCTGATCCCGGAGTCGCGCAGCCGGCAGGTGACGCGCGCGGTGCGGACCGATCTCGGCGACATCAAGTGGGTGCGCTACGAGGCCTCCGACTACACGCCGCTCGAGCGCCTGGGGCGGGCCGTCTACATCCGCGAGGGCTGCTGGTACTGCCACAGCCAGTACGTGCGTCCGGTGGCGGGCGAGGAGTTTCGCTGGGGACCGGTGTCCGAGGCGGGCGAGTACGCCTACGACCTGCCCCACCTCTTCTCCACCCGGCGCATCGGCCCCGACCTGACCCGGGTCGGGCTCAAGTACGGCGACGACTGGCACTACGCCCACCACTGGGACCCGCGGCTGGTCGTCCCGGACTCGGTGATGCCGGCCTTCCGGTGGCTGTTCCACGAGCTGCGCGTGCCGGTGCAGGCCTCGCCCGAGGGCCCGGCGCTCCAGCCGGTGCCCGAGCTCCGGCGCTACTTCACCATGCGGGAGGACGCGCCGGTCGTGCTCTTCCCCAACGAGCAGGGGCTCACGTTCGTGCCGCCGCGGCCCGACGGCGTGCTGCCCATCGACGGCCGGCCGGTGCTGGACCTGCGGCCCTTCCGCGACAAGCCGCCGGCGCTCGACGCGGTGCGGCTCGTCATCCCCAGCCGGGAGCTCGTCGGGCTCGTCCGCTACGTGCAGAAGCTCGGCACCAACCGGGGCGCCTGGCGGGAGGTGTTCGAGCCCCAGAACGTCGGGGTCGCGGTCATGACCATCCCGCCCGGCGAGGACCTGCTGGCGCGCGGGCGGGCCGTCTACCTGGCGCGCTGCGCGGGCTGCCACGGCGTGCGGGGCGACGGCAACGGCCCGGCCGCCACCTTCCTCGGCCCGCGTCCGCGGGACTTCACCGCCGGCGTCTTCAAGTTCCGGACGACGCCGTCGGGGTCGCTGCCGACCGACGGCGACCTGTTCCGCACCGTCACCCGCGGCGTCCGCTGGACGGCCATGCCCACCTGGCACGAGCTGTCCGACAAGGACCGGCTGGCGGTGGTGACCTACATCAAGACCTTCTCGACGCGCTGGAAGGAGGAGCAGCCGGAGCCGCCGATCACGATCCCGACCCCGCCGCGGGCGACGCCCGAGATGGTGGCCCGGGGCAAGGACCTCTTCGTGCGGGCCAAGTGCTGGGAGTGCCACGGCCACGAGGGCCGGGGCGACGGTCCCTCGGCCGACCAGCTCCGCGACGACTTCGACTTCCCGATCCGCCCGACCGACTTCACCCGCGGCCAGTTCAAGGGCGGCTCGAGCGTGACCGACATCTACCGCACGATGACGGTCGGGCTCGACGGCACGCCGATGCCCTCGTTCGCCGACTCGATGACGGACGAGGAGCGCTGGGCCATCTCCTACTACGTGCTGTCGCTCTCGGCCTGGAGCGATCCGCTCACCGGCCGGAAGCTCGACCTCTCGCCGGCGGCGCGGGCGGCGCTCAACTCGCCGGCGGTGACGGCCCACCACCCGCGCACCGCCTACGACCCGGCCGCGGCCGGGGCCGGTCTGGCCGAGGCCGGCGGCGGCAAGCGCCGCGTGCTCTACCCGGGAATCTCCGAGTGAGGGACGGCGGATGCTCGAGTACCTGACGCTCGGCGAGTTCGTGGTGGCCACGCTGATGGGCCTGGCGGCCGTGAGCGCCTTCGTGTGGGGGGTCGCCAGCGGCGCCCTGGCCGACGTCGAGCGGACGAAGTACCAGGTCCTGGAGCGCGAGGAGGAAGCCCGTGAGCGACGAACCCTCTGAGAGCCACCCGCGGTACGGGCCCGTCGAGTCCTGGGCCGACGGCGAGATCCGGAGCTACCGCGGCATCGTCAACCGCTGGCTCCTGGTCGTCTACGCCGTGCTGGCCGTGTGGGGCGCCTACTACCTGGTCCGGTACTGGGGCGGGCTCGGCCCCGGCCTGGCGCCGGGGCAGTGAGCGCGGTGAGGCTCGAGCGGATCCTGATCCCGGTGGTGCTGGCCAACGTCGGCCTCCTGCTCCTGGACCTCGCCTTCAACGTGCTGTCGGGTCTCCTGGCCGTGGCGCCGTAGCCGGTGTCGGTGCTCGGCCTGCGGGCGGACGCGGCGGCGGTGGCGGCCGTCCTCGGCGGCCTCTACGCCGTCGGCTGGTGGCGCCTCGGGCGGCGCTCGGCCCGGGGCGCCCGCCGCCTCGCCTCACTGTCGGCCCCCGGGTGGCGGCTCGG
>DATLZL010000038.1:0-11736 GCA_035574035.1 Binatia bacterium
GTCTTGCCGTAGCCGATGGCGGCCAGGATGTCGTCGACGCCCGGGTAGCCCAGGTCGGCCGCCGCCTTGCGCGCCTCCTCGCCGGCCAGCAGCGTTGCCGGGTTGAGCCGGTACTTGCGGGCCTCGCGCTCGAACAGCTCCTTGCCGAGCTCGATGGACCGGGCCCGCTCCTGGACCTTCAGCCACTGGTTGATCTTCTGCCGCGCCCGGCTCGACCTGACGATCTGCAGCCAGTCCCGGGTGGGATGGGCGTTGGGCGAGGTGATGATCTCGACGATGTCGCCCTGCTTGAGCGGCGTCCGCAGCGGCACCAGCTTGCCGTTCACCTTGGCCCCGACGCACCGCTCGCCGACCTTGGTGTGGACGGCGTAGGCGAAGTCGATCGGGGTCGCGCCCTCGGGCAGCGCCTTGACGTCCCCCTTGGGGGTGAAGACGTAGACCTCGTCCGGGAAGAGGTCCACCCGGACGGAGTCGAGGAACTCCTGCGGGTCCTTCAGCTCCTGCTGAGTCTCGAGGAGCTGGCGCAGCCAGAGCAGCGAATCGTCGAGGCGGTCCTTGCCGGCCTTCTTCTCCTTGTAGAGCCAGTGGGCGGCGATCCCCTCCTCGGCGATGCGGTGCATGTCCCAGGTGCGGATCTGGATCTCCACCGGGTCGCCCTTGGGCCCGATGACCGTCGTGTGCAGCGACTGGTACATGTTGACCTTGGGCATCGCGATGAAGTCCTTGAAGCGGCCGGGGACCGGCTTCCAGAGGGAGTGGATGACGCCCAGGGCGCCGTAGCAGTCGCGGACGGAGTCGGTGATGACCCGCACCGCGGTCAGGTCGTAGATCTCGTCGAACTCCCGGCCCTGGTCGTGCATCTTCTTCCAGATGGAGTAGAAGTGCTTGGGCCGGCCGCGGATCTGGGCCTTGATCCCCACCTCGGCCAGCTTGCGCTCGATGATGGCAATGACCTGGTTGATCTCCGCCTCGCGCTCCAGCCGCCGCTTGGCCACCCGCCGCTGGAGGTCCAGGTAGTCGGCGGGGTGCAGCGTGCGCAGGGCCAAGTCCTCCAGCTCGGCCTTGACCTTGGCCATGCCGAGCCGGTGGGCCAGCGGAGCGTAGATGTCGAGCGTCTCCTGGGCGATCTTGCGGGCCTTGTCCTCGGGCAGGTAGTGCAGCGTCCGCATGTTGTGCAGCCGGTCGGCCAGCTTGATCATCAGCACGCGCAGGTCGCGGGCCATGGCCACCAGCATCTTGCGGAAGTTCTCGGCCTGCCGCTCCTCGCGGGAGGAGAAGGCCAGCTTGCCGATCTTGGTGACGCCGTCCACCAGGTCGGCGATCTCGCGCCCGAACTCCCGCTCCAGGTCCTCCTTGGTGGTCCTGGTGTCCTCGAGGACGTCGTGGAGCAGGCCGGCGGTGACGGTGATGACGTCCATCTTGAAGTCCACCAGCAGGTGGGCGACCTCCAGCGGGTGGGAGAGGTAGGGCTCGCCGGAGGCCCGGTGCTGACCCTGGTGGGAGGCGGCCGAGAACCGGTAGGCGCGCGCGAGGAGGTCCAGATCAGCGTTGGGCTGATACTTGGGAATCTCCTCGAGCAGCGTCTGCAGGTCGGTCACGCGCCGACACCCCCGGTTAAACTCCTGATTTTACAGGGAGTGTCAGGCTTTGACCACCGCCTTTTTCGGCCGCCGGACGCGGCCCTCGACGTAGTGCGTCCAGTCCACGATGAGGGCGCCCGCGATGTAGATGGTCGAGTAGGTGCCGGTGATGACCCCGACGAAGAGCGCGAAGGCGAAGTCCTCCAGGACCTTGCCGCCGAAGAAGAGGAGCACGGCGGTGGCGAAGAAGGTCGTCAGCGCGGTCAGGACGGTGCGCGACAGGGTCTGGTTGATGGCCAGGTTGATCTGCTGGGCGAACGGCAGGCCGCGCTGGGCGCCCAGGCGGCCCCGGTTCTCGCGCAGCCGGTCGTAGGCGACGATCGTGTCGTTGACCGAGTAGCCGATGATCGTGAGCAGGGCGGCCAGCACCGGCAGCGAGAACTCGCGGTCGGCCAGCGACAGCGCCCCCACCGACACCAGCACGTCGTGGAAGACGGCGATGATCGCGGCGACCCCGCCCTTGAGGTCGAAGCGCACGGCGATGTAGATCAGGATGCCGATCAGCCCGGCCAGGACGGCGTAGAGGGCCTGCAGCTGCAGGTCCCGACCGACCTGGGGCCCGACGAACTCCACCCGGCGCACTTCCGACTGCGGCAGCCCGCTCCCCGCCAGTGCCTCCCGCACCTGGCGGGCCGTGTCCTCGGCCCGGGCGGCGTCGCCCAGCGGGAAGCGGATGATGACCTCCCGGGGCTCGCCGAACTCCTGGATGACGGCGCCGCCCAGGCCGATGCCGGTGAGGGCCGCCCGGATGCGGTCGATCGAGGGCGGCTCGGCGAAGCGGACCTGCATGAGGGTGCCGCCGGCGAAGTCGATGTCGTAGCGGAGCCCGCCCCGGGCGATGAGGGAGGCCAGGCCCACGGCGATGAAGAGCGCCGAGGCCAGGTAGGCCCACCGGCGCCGGCCGATGAAGTCGTAGTTCGGGTTGCGGAACAGCTCGATCATATCGAGATGGCCGCCACCCTGCGCCGGCCCACGTAGATCAGGTCGAAGAGCAGGCGGGTGAAGAAGACGGCGGTGAACAGGCTGGCGGCCAGCCCCACGAAGAGCGAGACGGCGAACCCCCGCACCGGGCCGGTGCCGAAGTTGTAGAGGATGGCCGCCGTCACCAGGACGGTGACGTGGGTGTCCACGATCGTCCGGAAGGCCCGGGCGAAGCCGGCCTCGATGGCCGCCCGCGGGGTCTTGCCCACCCGCAGCTCCTCCCGGATGCGCTCGAAGATCAGGATGTTGGTGTCCACGGCCATGCCGATCGTGAGCGCGATGCCGGCCAGCCCCGGCAGGGTCAGCGTGGCCCCGAACGCCGCCATGCAGGCCAGCAGGATGAGCAGGTTGAGCGCCAGCGCCACGTCGGCGATGAGGCCCGAGAGCCGGTAGTAGACGAGCATGAAGAGCAGCACGGCCGCCGCCGAGGCGCCGATGGCGATGAGCCCCTGGCGGATCGAGTCCCGACCGAGCGAGGGGCCGACGGTCCGCTCCTCCAGGATGGCGACCGGCGCCGGCAGGGCGCCGGCCCGGAGCACGATGGCCAGGTCGCGCGCCTCCTCGATCGTGAACTGTCCGGTGATCACCGCCCGGCCGCCGGGGATGCGCTCGTTGATCCGGGGGGCGGAGTAGACGTTGCCGTCGAGGATGATGGCCAGGTGCCGGCCGACGTTCTGCTCGGTGATCTCGGCGAAGATCCGGGCCCCGACCGGGTTGAACTCGATGGCGACCTGCCAGTTGCCGGGGGCGTTGGGGTCGGCCTGGACCTCGGCGCTGTTCAGCTCGGCCCCGGTCAGCAGCGTGCGCTTCTGGACCACGAACGGCACCCGGCGCTCGGTCTTCGTCTGCGGATCCACCCGACGCTGGTAGAGGATCTCCGACGTCTCCGGCAGCCGGCCGGCCAGTGCCTCCTCCACCGAGGTGCGCTCGTCGAGCAGCCGGAACTCCAGCAGCGCGGTCCTGCCGATCAGGGCCTTGGCCCGCTCGGGGTCCTGGACCCCGGGCAGCTGGATCAGGATGCGGTCCTCCCCCTGGCGGGTGATGGTCGGCTCGGCGACGCCGAACTGGTCCACGCGGTTGCGGATGGTCTCCACCGCCTGGCGCACGGCCAGGTCGGCCAGCCGCCGGTGCTCGGCCTCGGTGATCGTGAGCCGGAAGCGCCCGGCGGCGGGGTCCTCGTCGCGGATCTCGTAGCGGCCGAACTCGGCCGCCACCGCCCGGGCGTCGTTCCAGGCCCGGGGCGAGGCCAGCTGGACGACGATCGTGCCGACGCCCTCGCGGGCCATCCGGGCCACGCCGATCCCCTTGCGCTCCAGCGCGTTCTTCAGGTCCTCGGCCGCCCGCTCCGTCTGGCTGGCGATCGCCTTGTCCGTCTCCACGCCCAGCACGAGGTGGATGCCGCCCTGGAGATCGAGGCCGAGGTTGATGGTCTGGCGCGGCGGGTAGAGGAACCACACCGAGGCCGCCACCACGCCGACGACGATGGCGGCCCGCAGCCACAGGCGCCTAGGCATCGCGCTCGGCTCCGCTCTCGACGACGACGCGGCCGACGGCGGTCCGGTCGAACTCGAGCTTCACCTGGTCGGCCACCCGCAGGGTGACGGTGTGCTCGGTGAGGCCGGTGATGGTGCCGTGCAGTCCGCTGGTCGTCACCACCCGGTCGCCCTTCTTCAGCGCGGCCAGCATCCGTTCCCGCTCGCGACGCTGCTTCTGCTGGGGGCGGATCAGGAGGAAGTAGAAGATAGCGAAGATGGCGGCGAAGAAGATGATCTGCGTCACCAGGGCGCCGCTGCCGCCGGTGCCCCCGCCCGGGGGGGCGGACGCAGCAAGGGCGAGGTCGGCGAGGGTCATGACGGATCAGGCCTCCATCCGGTCGTCAGGGTCGAGCGAGACGTCGGCCGATGATACCCGATACCGATCCAAAAACCGAGCGCGGAATTCCCCGAATGCGCCGCGGCCGATGGCCGCGCGCAGGTCGGCCATCAGCCGGAGGTAGAAGCGCACGTTGTGCAGCGAGAGCAGGCGGTAGGCCAGCAGCTCCTCGGCCATGAACAGGTGGCGCAGGTAGGCGCGGCTGAACCGCCGGCAGGTGTAGCAGTCGCAGTCCTCCTGCAGCGGCCGGCCGTCCCGGGCGTGGCGGGCGTGCTTGACGACGAGCGGGCCGTCGGCGGTGAAGCACTGCCCGTTGCGGGCGTTGCGGGTCGGCAGCACGCAGTCGAAGAGGTCCACGCCCGAGCCGACCGCCTCCACCAGGTCCTCGGGCTTGCCGACGCCCATGAGGTAGCGCGGCCGGTCGGCCGGCAGTCGTCCGGCCACCAGCGCCGTCAGTTCGTACCGGAGCGGTCGCGGCTCGCCGACGGCCAGCCCGCCGATCGCGTAGCCGTCGAAGCCCAGCGCCACCGTCTCCTCCACGGCCCGCCGGCGCAGGTCGGCGTAGCCGCCGCCCTGCACGATGCCGAACAGGGCCGCCGACCCGCCGCCGGCCCGGTGGGCGGCCTGCGAGCGCCGGGCCCAGCGCAGCGTGAGGGCCAGCGACCGCTCGGTGGCGTCGCGGTCGGCCGGCCAGCCCAGACACTCGTCGAGCGGGTGGATGATGTCGGCCCCCAGCGCGTGCTGCACCTCGATCGCCCGCTCGGGCGACAGGAAGTGGGTCGTGCCGTCCACCGGCGAGCGGAACTCGACGCCCTCCTCGCCGAGCCGCCGGAGCCTGGCCAGGCTGAAGACCTGGAACCCGCCCGAGTCGGTGAGGATCGGGCGGTCCCAGCCCATGAAGGCGTGCAGCCCGCCGAGGTCGCGGATGACGTCGGCCCCGGGCCGGAGCATCAGGTGGTACGTGTTGGCCAGCAGGATTTCCGTTCCCACCGCCTGGAGGTCGTCGGGCCCCAGCGCCTTGACGCTGGCCCGCGTGCCGACCGGCATGAAGGCCGGGGTGGCCACCTCGCCGTGGGCGGTGCTCAGCCGGCCGCACCGCGCCGCCCCGTCGGTGGCCAGGACGCGGAAGCGGACGCCGGCACCCGCCCGGCCGCCCGCGCCGACGCTCACACGATCAGGCACGCGTCGCCGTAGGAGTAGAAGCGGTAGCCGGCCTTCAGGGCGTGGCGGTAGGCGTCGAGGATCAGCGTCCGGCCGGCGAAGGCCGACACCAGCACGAGCAGCGACGACCGCGGCAGGTGGAAGTTGGTGATCAGCGCGTCCACCACCCGGAAGCGGTAGCCGGGCGTGATGTAGAGCCCGACCAGACCCTCGAGCGGCTGCACGCGCCCCTCGGCGTCGGCCGCCCCCTCCAGCGCCCGCGTCGTCGTGGTGCCGACCGCCACCACCCGTCGGCCCTCGGTGCGGGCGCGGTTCACGGCCTCGGCCACCGCCGCCGGCACCACCACCCGCTCGGGGGGCAGGACGTGCGCCTCCACCTGCGGGGCGGTGATCGGGCGGAAGGTCCCCGGGCCCACGTGCAGGGTCAGCTCGTGCACCTCGACGCCGCGCTCGCGCAGCCGGTCGAGCAGCGCGGTGGTGAAGTGCAGCCCGGCGGTCGGGGCCGCCACCGAGCCCGGGGGCCGCGCGTAGACGGTCTGGTACCGCTCGGCGTCGGCCGCGTCCGGGGTGGCGAAGCGTCGGATGTAGGGCGGCAGCGGCACCCGGCCGTGACGGGCGAGCAGGTCGGCGATGGTCCCGTCCTCCCGCTCCACCAGCCGGGGACCCTCGGGCTCGACTCCGGCGATCCGCAACCGGGCGGCCGCCGGCGGCTCGCCGACGGTGAGCTGGACGCCGGAACGGGTGCGACGACCGGGCCGGGTCAGCGCCCGCCAGCGCTCGGGACCGACCGGCTCGACGAAGAGCAGCTCGATGCGCCGGCCCGCCTCGTCGCGGGCCAGGACGCGGGCCGGGATCACCCGGGAGTTGTTGATGACCAGGCAATCGCCGGCCTGCAGCAGCGCCGGCAGGTCGGCGAAGATGTGGTCCGCGAAGTCCCGGCGCCGGCGGTCGATCAGCAGCAGGCGCGAGGCGTCCCGGTCGGGTGCCGGCGCCTGGGCGATGGCTTCCGGGGGCAGGTCGTAGTCGAAGGCCGCGAGGTCCACGGCCCGTGAGTGTACACGCCGCCGTCAGCCCCGGTCCCGGCCCACCTCCTGCTCGAAGCCCGGCAGGATGGCCTTGAAGAAGGCGTTCTGGATCAGCCGGAGGACGACCTCTGCCGTGTTGGCCTCCGGGTCCCGCACCGGCCCTTCGACGGTGGCCTTCGTGGCCACCTCCCCGCGCGGCACGTTCTCGAGCAGCCGGGCGACCCCGCCGACCAGACGCTCGTAAAGCTTGCGGAAGAGCGACTTCTCCGCGTCCTGCCGGCGGTCGTAGACGTCCAGGTTGCGGAAGAGCGGCTTGACGTAGCCGGTGATCCGCCCCTCCTTCACCGTCAGCTCCGAGTAGAGCGAGAACAGGCCGGCGACGACGTCGAACCGGCCGTAGGCGCGCAGCAGGTCGTTCATCGCGACCATGGCGGTGTCGACGATCTTCACGTTCAGGTCGAAGTCCGCTCCGGCGACCTCCGGCCGGAAGGCGGCCGTTGCCGTCGTGTCGCCGGTTCCCATGAACCGGCCCGTGAGCCGCACCCGGGCCGTGCCCTCGGTGAAGTGGTTGGAGAGGTTCTCGATCACCAGGTCCGTCCGGTCCAGGAACACGCGATAGGCGGGCCGGGCGACCTGGTTGACGAAGCCGAACCGGCCGCCGGCGATCTGGAAGCGGTCCACCCGGAACTGCAGGCCGGGCCGGTTGGCCGCCTGCCGCGCGACCTCGGCGGTCTGCCGGACCGCGTGCTGCTCGGGCGTCCCGCGGGCCGCGTAGATGTAATCGATGTCGGCGCCGGTGACGACGGCCTCCTCGATGTGGAGGGCCTTGAGGCGCGGCCCGTACTCCACGTCGCCGGTCGCGGTCAGCCGGCCTCCGCGCACGCGCACGCGATAGCGCTCGGCGATCGGCTGGAAGGCGTCGAAGGTCAGGTTCTCCAGGCGGATCTTGGCCAGGATCCCGGGGTGGGGCTCAGCGAGGAAGTCGGCGTTGCCGTCGATCACCAGGCGGCCGGTGTCGAAGACGAGGGCTTCGGCGTAGAGAACCGAAGGGTAGACCCGGTCAGGCGCCTCGATGTTGCGGATGTTCTCGGCCCGCACCTGGACCGCGCTCAGCGTGAGCGGTCGGTCACGGTCACGGTCGACGTACGTGATCCGGCCGTCCCGGACGCGGAGCTGGTTGATCTCGAGCGGGTACATCGCCCGGACGGCGTCCTGCCAGCCCCGGCGCTCGACCGGCACGCCGTCGTCCGCCTCCCTCCGGACCTGCGCCAGGTCCAGGTGGAGGACCGGGCGGTCGACCAGGAAATCGGCCACGATCGCCCGCCGGAGCAGCGCCCGCCACTGCACGCTGGCGCTCAGGCGCGGGATCCGGGCCACCGGCGGGTCGGGGGACGCGTCCTGGACGACGACGAGGTCCTCGAAGTCGATGGAGAGGCCGAGCGGGTGGAAGTCGAGCCGACCGATGCTGACGGTATACCCGTCCAGTCGCTCGTTCATCGCGCGCTCGATGCGCCGCCGGAGGGGTTCGTCCACGAGCAGACCTGCGGCGACGGCGAGGAGAGCGAGCACTCCGAGGATCCCCACGACCCAGCGCCAGCGCCTCCGCATGCCGGATAGCGGCGGAATCTGCAAGGCTACTGCCAGCAGACCGCCGGCGTCGGGCCGGGTGGCGGCCGGGCGGGCGAAGCGTCGGCGCCCCGCCAGGGGCGAGGCTAGCCGATGCGGGCGCCGGGGCCGACGGTGTGGTCGGGACGGAGCAGGACGACCTCGCCCGCCTCGTCGTACGCGCCCAGCACGAGCACCTCGGAGACGAACGGGCCGATCTGCTTGGGCGGGAAGTTGACGACGGCCACGACCTGGCGGCCGATGAGATCGGCCGGCTGGTAGTAGCGGGTGATCTGCGCACTCGAGCGCTTGAGGCCGAGCGGGCCGAAGTCGATCGTCAGCCGGTAGGCCGGCTTGCGGGCTTCGGGGAACGGCTGGGCGTCGATGACCACGCCGACCCGGATGTCGACCTTCTCGAAGTCCGCCCAGGTGATCGTCATCGGTCGTCCTCCAGCGCGCCCAGGACCGTCCCCGGATAGTAGAACTCGAGGATCTGGGCGGCCGTGTAACCCTGCTCGGCCATGGCCTTCGCCCCCCACTGGCACAACCCCACCCCGTGTCCGTACCCGCGCCCAGCGAAGCTGGCCCGCTCCCCGTCCACGGCCACCGCGAACAGGGTGCTCTTCAGCACGTCGTAACCCACGAGCCGGCGGAAGTCGTTCCCCCGCAACCGCGCCGCGCCCCGGGTGCCCCGCACCGTGACCGCCGTGGCCCGGAGCGAGAGCGTGCGCTCGGCGACCTCGACCCCGGTGATCCGTCCGACGTCGACGCCGCCGCGGCGCAGGCGCTCGGTGAGGTCGGCCACCGGAAGGTCCAGCGTCCAGTAGTAGTGGGGTGAGCCGACGGAGAAGGGGCACACGACCGGCCGGAGGGCGGGCATGTTGGGCGCCGCGAACACCGTGCGGGGATCCTCAGTGTAGCCGCCGCTCTCGGTGTGATAGAAGGCCGGGAATACCGCGCCTTCCCAGCGCAGGACCTGCCCGGCGGTTTCCAGGACGGCGCTGCGGGCGGGACTGCCGGCGGGCGCCAGGCCGGCGTACTGCTGGTGGGCGGTGGAGGCGACCAGGTGGTAGAGCTTGCCGGCCGCGATCCGGCGGTGATGGGCGGCGTAGGTGCGGGCGGCGATGGCCTGCGCGCGGAGCGCCTCGGCCGGCCAGCGATCGCCGGCCTCGGCGATGAGCACGCCGACCAGGTAGTCCTCAAGCGGCAGTTCGTTGATCACCGCCAGCCCGGCCCCGTTCCGGACGATCTCGAGGGGCGACGGGTAGTCGCGGCCCGCGAACCGGAGCGGCCCCGAGGCGCCGAGCCGGAACCCCGTGGCCACCTGCCCGTCGATGGCGACTCCTCCGGACGCCACGACGGCCCGCACGGCGTCGGTTCGGCGGGCCGCCCCGGGGCACCTGGCACAGAAGCCGAGAGGGACAACCTCGATGTCGGCGCCCCGGAGCTCGACCGCCGGAGCCGACTCGACCAGAGCGACCCGGATCGTCCCGCTGCCGGGGGCCGCCCGCGGCGCCGAGGGACCGAGCCACGCGAGGACGAGGATCCCGCCCGCCACCGCGGCGGCGGCCAGGGCCCGGACGCCGGCCCGGAGGGCCATCGGCCGGCTTGCCGTCACCGGCGCCCGACGAGCCAGAAGATCAGCGTGAGGACCAGGCTCAGCAGCAGCGAGGTGGCCAGCGGGAAGTAGAAGGTCCAGTTCCCGCGCTCGATGTGGATGTCGCCGGGTAACCGGCCGATCCAGGGCACCCGGCCGACGAGCATCAGGAGCACCCCGACCGCCGCGATGAGCAGGCCCAAGGCGACGAGCAGCTTGCCGACGTCCGACACCGTGTCACTCGAACAGCGCCGCCTGGCCGCCCACCGCCGCCGGCGGCTGCTTCCCCAGATGAAGATACGCCTCCCGGCCCACCCGCCGCCCCGCCGGCGTGCGGACGAGAAAGCCGATCTTGAGCAGGTAGGGCTCGACCAGCTCGGTCAGGGACTCGGCCTCGTCGTTGATGGTGGCGGCCACGGCTTCGATGCCGACCGGTCCGCCGCCGTAGTGGTCGATGATCGCGGTCAGGAAGCGACGGTCCTGACGGTCCAGCCCCCGCCCGTCCACGCCCTCGCGCTCCAGGGCGTCGGCGGCGAGGGCGGCGGTGATGATGCCGTCGCCGACCACCTGGGCGTAATCCCTCACCCGGCGCAGGAGCCGGTTGGCGATCCGGGGGGTCCCCCGGGCCCGCCGGGCGATCTCGACCGCGCCCTCCGGCTCGATGCGGGCGCCCAGGATGGCGGCCGAGCGGGTCACGATGCGGACCAGCTCGGCCTCCGAGTAGAAATCGAGGTGGTGGAAGATGCCGAACCGCTCCCGCAGAGGTGCCGAGAGCATCCCGGGCCGGGTGGTGGCCGCCACCAGCGTGAACGGCCGCAGCGCGTACTTCAGCGTGCGGGCGTGCAGGCCCCGATCGAGGACGAAGTTGACGGCGAAGTCCTCCATGGCCGGATAGAGCAGCTCCTCCACCGCCCGGGGCAGACGGTGGATCTCGTCGATGAAGAGGACGTCGCGCTCGTTCAAATTGGTCAGGATCCCCATCAGGTCGGCGCCGCGCTCGATGGCCGGGCCCGAGGTAGCGACCAGGTTGCTGCCCATCTCGTTGGCCAGCACGCCGGCCAGCGTGGTCTTCCCGAGGCCGGGCGGCCCGTAGAGCAGCACGTGGTCCACGCACTCGCCCCGCCGGCGGGCGGCCTCCACCGACACCCGGAGGCTGGCGACGGCCTGCTCCTGTCCGACGTACTCGGCGAAGGTGCGGGGCCGCAGCTGGTGCTCGTACTGCGCTTCCTCCGGTCCGGCCGCCCCTTCGAGCAGGCGGCCGCGGGGCGGCGAGGGGCTCACGGGTGACGGGCTCCCCGGTAGATCTCGTCGAACAGCTCCTCGGCCGAGCCGAGCCCCGGCCGCCGCTTGAAGGCGTCGGCGATGAGCTGCGAGGCCTCGCCCGGACGGTGCCCGAGCTGGTTGACGAGCACCTCCCACACGACCTCGCGGATCCCGTCAGCCCCGTCCCCGGCAGCCGCCGCCGCCACCGGGGCCGGCGCCTCCGGCTCGCGCTCGCGCAGCAGGGCGAACTTGGCCACCTTGCCGTGGAGCTGGGCGACGATGTTCTTGGCCTTCTGGGGCCCGATTCCCGGCAGCGAGCGCAGGTACTTCTCGTCCTGACGGGCGATGGCGGCCGCGATCTCGGCCACCGGCGCCGCCAGGGCCCGGGCCGCCACCATCGGGCCCATGTCCTTGACGGTGATCAGCCGCTCGAAGAACTCCTTGTCCAGCTCGGACAGGAAGCCGATCAACACGGGGCGCGGCTGGTCCCGGGTCGCATGATAGTGGGTGACCACGTGCAGCTCGCTGGCCCGGTCGCCGGGGTCGGCGGTCAGCGACTCGATCTGGCGCATGACGATCGGGGGCAGGTGGA
>DATLZL010000039.1:0-3042 GCA_035574035.1 Binatia bacterium
GAGGCGGGCTTAGCGGGCGGGCGGAGAGCGGGTGTGGTCAGCGGCGCCGGCCGGGGTGTCGAGGCCCGGAGTAGCCGGTGGGGCCGGCAAGCGGCCACCCGGTGCGAGCGGCGCGATGGCGCTCTGAGCCTGACGGCGGGCGTCGCTCCACGTCGCGCCCTGACAGGCCAGCTCGTCCTGCCACTGGGACGCGGGGCTGTCCCAGGAGACGACGGCGCCGCGCCAGACGATCGCCACCGTGGCCAGCGCCTGCTCGGCCCCGGCCAGGAGCAGCAGCACCAGCAGGAGGAGCGCGGGCCGCCTCATCCGATCACCCCGACCGCGCGAGGCGGCGCTGCACCCCGGTCCACATCAGTTCGGCCCACCGGGCATAGCCGGCGTCCGAGGGATGGTAGCCGTCGCCGGCGATGAGCTCAGGCCGCCGTGGCACCTCCTCGCGGCTCGGCCCGTAGAGGTCGACGATCTCGGCCTGGTGGGCGCGGGCCGCCCGCCGCAGCGCCTCGTTGAAGGCCACCGTCGCCTGCGCCACCACCGGCTCTTCCGGTCGTCCCCGGAAGCGGGGCGTGGCGGCGAGGTCGGGGATCAGGTTCACTACCACGACCGCCCGCGTGTCGCGGCCGAGGCGCTCCAGGATCTCCCGCACGTTGGCCTCGTACCGCTCCACCGGCACGCGGCCGGTAATGTCGTTGGGCCCGACCGAGAGGGTGACGAGGTCGGGCGCGAGCTGGACGGCGCGGTGGAGCTGGCCGTCGAGGACGTCGGCCGAGGTGGCGCCCGCCACGCCGAGGTTCACGCTGCGGGCGGCCGGGTAGATGGCGCGCAGCCGCGCGGTCAGGCGCCCGACGTAGGTGGTCTCGGCGCCGCTGGCACCGACGCCCTCGACCGTGCTGTCGCCCAGTGCGACGTAGACGACCGTCGCCTGGCGGTCGGCGGGCAGGCGCCGCAAGTCCCCGGTGGAGGGCGAGCAGGCGACGAGGAGGGCCAGGACGAGGAAGCCCAGGAGTGCGGTCACCACTCGACGGCCGCCTCGAGCGTCCGGGCGTACCAGGGGGCCTCCGGAAACATGATGGGCCGGATCGCCGGCAGGGTGACGCCGGCCTGGCGATACGCCTCGACGTACGCCCGGCAACCCTCGGCGTCGCCCACGGCCCCGAGCGCCTCGGCCAGCGTCGCCGGCGTCTGGCCCGTCCGGTCGAACTCCCGCAGCCCCTCCCCGAGACCGGCCGCCTCCAGCATCGCCCGGTAGAACGGCAGCGTGAGGTAGCGCGTCAGCTCGCCCCGGAACGCCTCCAGCGCCCCCTTGCGGTCGTCGGTCACGGCCAGCGGCACCGCGCAAACGACGGCGAAGCCGTCGAGCGACTTGCCGGCCCGCCGCCGCCCACGCTCGAGCGCCGGCACGGCCACCATCCGAACGTACGGCGGCGGCGTGAGCCAGAGCACGACGCCGTCGGCCACCTCGCCGGCCAGTTCCAGCATCCGGGGCGAGAGCGCAGCCAGGTAGACCGGCGGCGCCGGCGGCCGGGCCGGCACGCCGAAGCTCCACCGCACCCGGAAGTGCCGGCCGCTGAATTCGGCGGCGGCGCCCAGCGCCCCGCGCAGGACCGCCACGTACTCCCGCATCACCTCCAGCGGCTCCCGCAGCGTGAGGCCGAGCATCTGCTCCATCGAGGCGCGGTGGCTCACGCCGATGCCGAGGCGGAAGCGCCCGCCGGTCATCTCGCTGAGGGTCAGGGCGGCCTGGGCCATCGCCACCGGGTGGCGCGGATAGATCGGGACGACGCCGTTGGCGAGGCCGATCCGGGAAGTCGCCGCCCCGTAGGCGGCCAGCACCAGGAACGAGTCGCGCCCGAGGCCGTGCGTGACCCAGAGGCTCTCGTAGCCGAGCGCCTCCGCCCGGCGCGCGAGCGCCACGGCGTCGGTCAGGTCGCGACCGGGGATCACGTATGCCGCCGGCGCCATCGCCGACGCCTCAGTCCCGGATCCAGGACTCCGCCGGGGGGATCTCGACCCGCCGGCGGCGCGGGGTCGGCCCGCGGCCCTCGCTCGGTTCCAGCCGGAGCAGCGCGTTGACCTCCGCCCGCCGGTAGAGCCGCTGCCGCTTGATCCCTTGCCGGTAGCTCCGCAGGCGGCCGCGGCTCACGTAGGCGTAGAGCGTCTCCCGCTTGACGCCCAGCAGTCGGGCGGCCTCGTCGACCGTGACGTACTCCTCGCCGTCGAGGACGACCACGGCGCTCACCCTACCAGCGCCACCCGGCCGCGTCCAGTCTCATCAAGTCTAATCAATGAAAGTCATGTATAGTGCAGGTGCCGGGCCGGGCCCGGCGGGAGGTGGGTCATGGCGGCCGACTGGAAGGCGGGACTGGAAGACGTCATCGCGACGCGCTCGGCCATCTGCCGGGTGGACGGCGAGGCCGGGCGCCTCTTCTACCGCGGCTACGAGATCGGCGACCTCGCCGGCCGGGTGCCCTTCGAGGCCGTCACCTGGCTGCTCTGGTTCGGCGAGCTGCCGACCGCCGGCGAGGCCCAGGCCTTCGGCCGTGACCTCGCCGCGGCCTGGTCGGTGCCGGGACCGGTAATCGAGATGCTCGAGCGCCTGCCCGCCTCGTGTCACCCGCTGGACGCGCTGCGCACCGCAGTGTCGGCCGCGGCCGCCTGGGATCCGGACCTCCGGGCCGACGACCGGGACGCGACGATCCGCAAGGCGGTGCGCCTCCTGGCGCTCGTTCCCGCCACGGTCGCCGCCTGGCACCGGATCCGGACCGGCCGGCGGCCGCTCGCGCCGCGAGCCGGGCTCGGCCACGCCGCGCAGGTGCTCTTCGTGCTGAGCGGGGAGGAGCCCTCGCCGGAGGCCGCCCGGGTGCTGGACGCGGTCCTCACGCTCCACGCCGATCACGAGCTCAACGCCTCGACATTCGCCCTCCGGGTGGCGGTGGCCACCCTGGCCGACCTGCACGCGGCGGTGGTGGCGGCCGTCGCCACGCTGAAGGGACCGCGGCACGGCGGGGCCAACGAGGACGTGCTGGCCATGCTGCTGGAGATCGG
>DATLZL010000040.1:0-6295 GCA_035574035.1 Binatia bacterium
GCGTCCTCGGCCCTGCTGAGCCACGCCGTCTCGCGGGTCGAGGACCGCTGGCTGCTGGCCGCGCTCGACGCCCTCCACCAGGGGGCCGTGGCGGCCTGGGTCGGGGGGCTGGCCCACCTGACGTGGCTCGCCGTGCGGGGCGGCGACGGGGCCGAGGCGCACGAGCGCGCCATCGCCCGGCGCTTCTCCACGCTGGCCCTCTGGGCGGTGCTGGCGCTGGGCGCCAGCGGGACGGCGCTCGCCGCGTTCTACATCGGCGAGGGCGGGGCGCTGCTCGGCACCGCCTACGGCGTCATGGTGCTGACCAAGGTGGTCCTGTTCGCTGCCACGCTGGGGGTGGCCTGGCTCGGCCGCCGCCTGGTCCATCGCGCCGCCGCCGGCCCCTCGCACCCGCGCCTGGGCCGGCTGGTGGAGGTCGAGCTCGGTCTGGCCGTCACGGTGCTCTTCGCCGCCGCCTCGCTGACGTCCCTGCCGCCGGCGGTGGACGTGACGGCGGACCGGGCGACCCTCGCCGAGGTGGCCGGACGCTTCCGGCCCGCGCCGCCGCGGCTGCTCTCCCCGCCGGTCGAGGAGCTGCTCCGCACGGCCGACCCCCTCATGGCGCCGCCCGGGGAGCGCAAGCCGGTCGAGCGGGCCTGGTCGGAGTACAACCACCACTGGGCCGGCTTCTTCGTGCTGCTGATGGGCCTGCTGGCCATCGCCGAGCGGCTCGGGGTGCGGGCCGCCCGCCACTGGCCGCTCGTGCTCCTGGGCCTGGCGGCATTCATGTTCGTGCGCAACGACCCGCGCGCCTGGCCTCTGGGCCCGGCCGGGTTCTGGGAGAGCATGTGGCTGCCCGACGTGCTGCAGCACCGGGCCTTCGTGGTGCTGGTCGTGGCCTTCGCAGTCTTCGAATGGGCGGTGCGCACCGGGCGCCTGGGCCTGCGGCCCTGGAGCTACGTCTTCCCGCTGCTGTGCGCGGCCGGGGGAGGCCTCCTGCTGACCCACTCGCACGCCATGTTCGACCTGAAGGACGAGTTCCTGGTCGAGGTGACCCACGCTCCCCTGGGCCTACTGGGCGCCTTCGCCGGCTGGGCGCGGTGGCTGGAGGTCCGCCTGCCGGGGGCGGGGGCGGCGCCGGGCTGGATCTGGCGGGGGTGCGTGACGGCGGTAGGAATCTTGCTCGTGCTCTACCGTGAGGGCTGAGCGATGATCGAGGGCCGCGCCACCGAGGCCGGGACCGCCCGCTACGCCGAGGCTCGGGCCCCCGCCATCCCCGCCGAGCATTTCAGGCGCCTGCCGCCGCTCGGCTCGCTCTCCAGCCTCGGCATCGGCACCTACCTGGGGCGCGAGGACGGGGCGACCGACGCGCTGTACCGGCGGGCCATCGCCCGGGCGGTGGAGCGCGGGCTCAACGTCATCGACACCGCGGTGAACTACCGCCACCAGCGCAGCGAGCGGGTCATCGGCGAGGTGCTGGCCGAGCTGGTGCGCCGGGGAACCATCCGGCGCGACGAGGTCGTGGTGGCGACCAAGGGCGGCTACATCCCCCTGGACGCCGACGCAGCCGTCGAGCCCCGGACGTACGTCACCGAGACGTTCCTGAAGCCCGGCATCCTCCGCCCGGAGGACGTGGTCGGCGGCGCTCACTGCATGACGCCGCGCTACCTGCGCGACCAGATCGAGCGCAGCCGGCGCAACCTGGGCCTGGCCACGCTCGACATCTATTACCTGCACAACCCCGAGAGCCAGCTGGAGGAGATCGACCGGCCTGAGTTCATCGCCCGCGTGCGGGCGGCCTTCGAGACCCTGGAGGAGGCAGTGACCGCGGGTCACGTCGCGGTGTACGGGGTCGCCACCTGGAACGGGTTCCGGCAGCCGCCGACCGAGCGCGACCACCTGTCGCTGGAGGAGCTGGTGGAGGCGGCCCGGGCCGTGGCTGGCCCGGACCACCACTTCCGGGTGATCCAGTTGCCCTACAATCTCGGCATGACGGAGGCGTTCACGCGGGCCACCCAGCGCGTCGGCGGCGAGTTCGTCCCCGCGCTGGAGGCGGCGCGGCGCCTGGGCGTGTACGTCATGGCCTCGGCCTCGGTGTACCAGGGACAGCTCACGCGCAACCTGCCGGCGGTGCTGGCCGAGTACCTGCCGGGCACCGCCTCCGACGCGCAGCGCGCGCTGCAGTTCGTGCGTTCCACGCCCGGGATCGGCACCGCCCTGGTCGGCATGAAGACCCTGGCCCACGTGGAGGAGAACGCCGGGGTCGCGACCCTGCCGCCGATGCCGTGGGCGGAGTTCCGGCGGTTGTTCACCGCCGCCTGACATCTCCCGACAGGAGGACAGGATCGTGGTGCGGGGCCTTCATCACGTGGGCATCGTGGTCGAGCGGCTGGAAGCGGCGTACCGGTTCTACCGCGACGTGCTGGGGCTGCCGCTGCTCAAGGAGGCCGCCGTCCCCGACCAGGGCGTGCGGGCGGCCCTGCTCGACGCCGGTGACACCGAGGTGGAGCTGCTCGAGCCGATCGACCCCGCCGGCGCGGTGGCCCGCTTCCTCGCCCGCCGCGGCGGAGGTCTGCACCACGTCTGCTTCGATACCGCCGACGTGGACGCCGCGGTGGCCGATCTGACCCGCCGGGGAGCGGAGCTGGTGGACCGCACACCGCGCCGCGGCCTGGCCGGCCGCATCGCGTTCCTCCACCCGCGGGCGTGCGCCGGCGTGCTGGTGGAACTGGCCACGCCCGACGACGACGCCGGTCACGACCGGGGCGCGCCGCTGCACCTCAAGCGACTGGTCATCGGCGCCCGCGAGCCGCGGCGGACGGTGGCCGCCTTCACCTCGCTGTTCGGGCTCACCGAGCTGGCGATGAACGGCGGCCCGCGGACGATGCTGGCCGTTGGTCAGGGGGCGCTGCTGGTGGTGCCGGCCGACGAGGTCGGCGGCACCGAGGGCATGGTGGCGCTGTCCTTCGTGGCCGCCGACTTTCCGGCCCTGACCGCCGCCTGCGACCGCGCCGGGGTGAAGTTCCTGCGCGGCAGCGGCGAGATCACCATCGAGCCGGAGTCCTCCCACGGCGTGCACCTGCACATCTCGCGCTTCCGCTTTCCATAGGCGGCGCGGAGCCGGCGGCTAGAACGCGTCGGGCTCGGCGGCGATGCGTTCCAGGTCCGGCCGGCTGTAGAAGCCGAGGCTCCGGAAGTCGAGGTCGACGTAGTTCCGGATCCAGCGGGCGGCGATCTTCACCGCCTTCCGGTAGCGGGCCTGGAGAGCCGGGTCGGCCGGCCGGCGCTTGAGGATGTCCTCCAGCTCCTCGCCCAGCAGGCGCTTGACCAGCGCGAAGTCGTGCACGGCGGCCGGGCCGTCGGTCGTCCGGGCCCGGTGGCGGATGCGCTGGGCGATCTGGGCCACCGACATGCGCCCGGTGGCCAGGTCCTCCATCAGCGCCGGGTGGATCCCCGGCTTGCCCTCCAGGCTGTCGATGCCCTTGGCCCCGCGCCCGTTGAGCCATCCCTCCAGGTACTCGATCAGCATCCGGCAGTTGCGCCGGGTGCCCTCGAGCGTGATGGGGCCGTCGGGGACCTGGATGCGGATCGGGTAGCGGTCGGGGTCGGCCATCTCCGGCGTCGGCTTCCAGCCCGAGCCGTGCAGGCGCTTGAACGGCTCGGCCGCCGTCTTCATGTGGAAGATGTGGGCGACCCAGGCCCGGATGAACCCCTGCCGCGCCTCCCACTCCTTGTCCGCACGGATGGCCTCGGCCGCCACCCGGTTGACCTCGGGGTCGGGGTTGGGCAGGGCGGTGGCCATGCCGCCGATGGGCACGGCGCCCCGCTTGAGGCAGATGGCGACCAGCCGGCGGAAGATGTCGGCCAGGAACGGCGTCGTCTTGATGTCCACTCCGAACCGGTCCGGCCACACGGACCTCGGGTCGGTCATCACGTACTCGAAGATCGAGGCCTTGAGGTCCCAGCGGGCGGCGTTGAGCCCAGCGGCGTAGGGGCCGAGCTCCTGGAGCATCTCCTCCATCTCGTAGACGCAGGGCAGGGCCTCGACGAGCACGATCGCTCGGATGGTGGCGTCGCGCAGCCAGGGCAGCCGCTCGCGGCTCCGGTCGAAGAGGTCGCGGTAGAGCCGGGCCTCGGGGGCGAACTCGAGCTTGGGCAGGTAGAAGTAGATGCCCTGGCCGCGCTCGGCCTGGGCCCGGCCGGCGTAGTAGAGCGTCAGCGCCGTGCCCAGCACGGCCGCGTTCACGGGTTGCCCGTCGACGGTGACGTCCGGCTCGAACAGGTGCAGGCCCCGCTCCCGGTGCATGAAGAACGGCAGCTCGCCGGGCGCCAGCCGGTACTCCTTGCTCCGCTCGGCGTCGAAGTAGTAGAGCTCGCGGTGCACGGCGGCCACGCGGTTGTGGGCGGCCCGCACGGTGTCGATCAGCCGGTGGCCGCCCGAGTCCTCGTCGTCGTCCAGGTCGCCCTCGGCCCGCTCGCCCTCCGGGCCCGGGTTCAGCGCGTTGATGAACATGGAGGTGATCGAGCAGGGGCCCGAGATCTCGATACCGGGCTTGAGCAGGTCGGCCGGCACCGGCGGCACCTTCCAGTCGCCGCTCCGGGCCGGGCCGCCCGGCGGGGCGCCCGGCAGCCCCCCCTCTTCGTGGGCCCGCCGCAGGGCCTGGCGCCGGCGGTCCAGGAGCTCGCGGATGCGGGGGGTGAAGCCATCGTGCAGGTCCACGAGATAGTCCAGGAAGGGCGGGGTGAAGAGCGTGTCGGCCCCTTCGACGGGGTTCCACCGCACTCGGGACGCAGCCGTGCCGGTCATCGGTCCGGTCTCCTTGGTCGAGATCGAGGCTCGATTATTTCGCATGGCCGCCGAGCGGCGGTCAATGGCAGAATGCGGGTCCCATTCGGAAGGAGGGCAGCCATGGCGACGGTGCTGTTCGTGGTGAAGGCGACGATCACGAAGGACCAGGAAGCGGCGTTCAACCGCTGGTACAACGAGGAGCACGTCCCCCACTTCCTGCAGTTCAAGGGCGCCGTGAGCGCCCGCCGCTACAAGGCGCTGATGGGCGAGGACAGGTACCAGTACATGGCCGTCTACGAGCTCGCCGACGAGGCGACCTTCGAGCGGTTGATGCAGTCGGAGCACTTCAAGCAGCTCAAGGCCGAGTACGACAAGCACTTCGGCGCGGTGAGCGAGCGGGTCCGCTTCGCCTACACGCAGGTCTGGCCGTAGCCGGGAGGGAACGATGGCCGATGTCTTCACGGTGGTGGCGAGGATCTACCCCCGGCCGGGGCGGGAGGACGAGCTGGAGGCCCTGCTCCGGGAGCAGGTGGAGGCGGTGCGCCGGGCCGAGCCGGACTGCCTCGTGTACCGCCCGCACCGGTCCACCCGCGAGCCCGTGCACTTCCTGTTCTACGAGCAGTACCGGACGCCGGAGGCGTTCGAGTTCCACCGGCAGGCCGCCCATCTCAAGGCCTTCCAGGAGCGCCGGCGGGACCTGGTGGACCGCCCGGTGGAGGTCGAGATCTACCGGTCGCTGACCGACTGACCTCGCCGGCACGGCGCTTGCGGTGGTGCCCGCCCGGGGCGAGTTTTCGCCTCGGGGAGGGGTGCATGGATCAGTACGGAACGGGCTGGCGGCCATGGCCGGTGGTGTGGAGCGCGGTCTTCGTGGGGGCGCTTGCCGCCCTGGCGGTGGCCCTGATCATCGGGCTCATCGGGTTCGCGGTCGGCGCGCACGAGGTGGCCCGCCAGGCCTCCTGGCGGGACGTGCGGCTGACCACCTTGATCTTCAACGTCGTCGGGGCCTTCTTCGCCTTCGCGGCCGGCGGCTGGGTGGCGGGCCGGATGGCCGATTTCCGCCGCGCGGAGCTGGCCATCCTGCACGGCGTGATCGCCTGGCTGGTCACGCTCCCGGCCCTGCTGGCGCTGGCCGGCACGGGGACGATCGCGAGCTTCGGCGGCTGGCTGGGCACCCTCGGCGGCTTCCACGCCGCCCCGGCGGCGGTGCCGTCGGGCACCAACGTGGCGGCGGCGATGCGGAACACGGCCGTCTCGACGCTCGCCGGCCTCCTGGTCGGCCTCATGGGCAGCGTCATCGGCGGCTGGATGGCATCCGGCGAGCCGATGCGGCTGGGGTACTACCGGCGCCGCGTCCGAGACGAGGTCGTCGAGGAGCCCCCGGCGCGCCGGGTGGCCTGAGAGGCGCCGCTCAGCGCCGCCACGTCCCGGCGGGGAGCGGGACCTCGAGGAGGACGGCGAAGCCGACCCACGAGGCGACGGCGAGGAACGCGGCCAGGGCCGCGGCGGGGAGCCAGCGGCCCTGGC
>DATLZL010000041.1:0-6564 GCA_035574035.1 Binatia bacterium
GTCTTGCCGGTGCCGGCGCCGGCGACGATCAGCAGCGGGCCGCCGTCGTGAGTGACGGCCTGCCGCTGCGCCTCGTTGAGACCGTCGAGGATACGGTCGGCCGCCATGCCCGCTCGACTATACTACGAGCCGGCGCTGCGCCTGCTCCGTCTCGACGTCGCCCCGCCCCCGAATTTCTCGGGCGCCGGCGGCCGTCCTACGCGACAATCGCCGGGAGGGCCGAGACATGGACGAGTTCATCATCGAGGGTCGCGCCCCCCTCCGCGGCACCGTCGCCCCGAGCGGCAACAAGAACGCCGCCTTCCCGCTGATCGCCGCCGCCCTCCTCACCGACGAGCCGGTGCGCCTGCACAACCTGCCCGACATCGCCGACGTCCGCACCATGCTGGCGCTCGTCGAGCGACTCGGCGTCGAGGTGGACCGGCACGACGCGCACACGGTCACGCTGCGCGCCCGGCGCCTCGTCACCACCACCCCCGACGCGACGCTGCTGCGCCGGATCCGGGGCGGCCTGGTCCTGATGGGGCCGCTGCTCGCCCGGGAGGGCGAGGCGCGCCTGGGCCACACCGGCGGTGACCAGATCGGCCGCCGGCGCATCGACACCCACGTCCTCGGTCTCTCGGCGCTCGGCGCCGCGTTCGAGCACGACGGAGAGCTGGTGCTGCGCGGCCGGCCGCTCCGAGGAGCCGACATCCTGCTGGACGAGGCGAGCGTGACGGCCACCGAAAACGTGCTGCTGGCCGCCGCCCTGGCCGAAGGGACGACGGTGCTCCGCAACGCCGCCTGCGAGCCGCACGTGCAGGAGACGTGTCAGCTGCTGGCCGCCATGGGCGCCCGCATCGAGGGCATCGGCTCCAACCTGCTGCGCATCCACGGCGTGCCCCGGCTCGGCGGGGCCGAGTTCACCCTGGGCGCCGACTTCATGGAGGTGGGCAGCTTCCTGGCGCTGGCGGCGGCCACCGGCGGCGAGATCACGATCAAGAGTGCCGGCGTCGAGCACCTGCGCATGGTGCTGAACGTCTTCGGCCGGCTCGGCGTCCGCACGCGGGTCGACGGCGACGACCTCATCGTGCCGGGCGCCCAGGCGCTGGCGGTTCGCCCGGACCTCGGCGGGGCCATCCCCACGATCGACGACGGCCCGTGGCCCGCCTTCCCGGCCGACCTGATGAGCGTGGCGCTAGTGGCCGCCACCCAGGCCGACGGAGTCGTGCTCTTCCACGAGAAGATGTACGAAAGCCGGCTCTTCTTCGTCGACAAGCTGATCGGCATGGGAGCGCGCGTTGTCCTGTGCGATCCGCACCGCGCCCTGGTCCACGGGCCGAGCCGCCTCCGCGGCGAGCCCCTCGGCATCCCGAGCCCCGACATCCGGGCGGGCATCGCCCTGGTCATCGCCGCGTTGTGTGCGGAAGGCCGCACGGTGATCCGGAGCGTCGAGCAGATCGACCGGGGCTACGAGAATCTAGAGGGGAAGCTACAGGCGCTGGGCGCCCGCGTCCGGCGCGTGCGGGCCTGACCGCGCCCGGCGCCCGCGTCGCCCGGGCCGACGCCCTACCGATGGTGGCCCCCGGCTATACTACGGGGCCGTGTCCGACGATCCCCTCGCCGCGATCCGCCACCGCACGCAGACCAACCGGTTCTGGCGCCATCTAGGGGTCGACGTCGCCGACGCCCGGCCGGGCTGGGTCCGGCTCCGCCTGCGCGTGCGTGACGATCTCTGCAACGCGCCCGGCGCCCCGCTGCACGGCGGCGTGTACGCCTCGCTGGTCGACATGGCGATCGGGGCCGCGCTGGCCACCCAGCGCGGCGCGGGCGGCGGCGCCGGCGGGGTCGACCAGACCACGCTCGACCTGAACGTGTCCTTCCTCGCCGCCGTCCGGGACGGCGAGGTCTTCGCCGAGGGCCGCATCCTCCGGGCCGGCCGCACCATCGCCTTCGGCGAGGCGACCATCACCGACGGCGGCGGCCGGCTCCTGGCCGCCGGCCGAGCGACCTACATGATCCTGTCCGCCAGGGAGTGACCATGCCGACCATCCTGTTCTCGCCGCCGCTGCCGAAGCCGATCATGGACCTGGCCCGGGCGATGCTGCCGCCGGGCTTCGAGCTCGTCGTCGCCGACGGCCAGTCGCCCGAGTTCCGCCGGGCGCTGCCGGACGCGGAATTCTGGATGGGCTTCGCCCGGACCGCGCTGAACGAGGAGTTCTTCCGGACCGCCCGGCGCCTGCGGCTCGTGCAGCTCATCAGCGCCGGGTACGATACGATCGACCTCGCGGCCGCCCGCCGGGCCGGGGTGCCGATCGCCAACAACGGCGGCGCCAACGCCACCTCGGTGGCCGAGCACACGCTGATGCTGATGCTGGCCGTGCTCAAGCGCGTGGTCTGGTGTCACCGAAACGTCTGTGCCGGCCGCTGGCGGGTGGGCGGGTTCGACGAGCACCGGCTCTACGAGCTGGAGGGCAAGACCGTCGGCATCGTCGGCCTGGGCCGGATCGGCCGCAAGGTGGCCCGCCGGGTGCGGGCGTTCGAGGCCCGCGTGCAGTACTACGACATCGTGCGGCCTACCGAGGACGAGGAGGACGCGCTGGGTGTCCGCTTCGCGCTCTTCGACGAGCTCCTGCGCACCTCCGACGTCGTCACCCTGCACGTGCCGTTGAACGACTCCACCCGCCACCTGATCTCGACGCGGGAATTGGGGCTGATGAAGCCCGGCGCCGTCCTGATCAACACCTGCCGCGGCCCGGTCGTGGACGAGGCGGCGCTGCACCAGGCGCTCACGACCGGGCACCTGGGCGGGGCCGGCCTCGACGTCCTGGTCCAGGAGCCGCCGCCGGCCGACCACCCGCTCTTCGGCCTCGACAGCGTCGTCATCACGCCGCACATGGCCGGCCCGACCTGGGAGAACTGGCCTCGCGCGTTCCGCAACGGCTTCGACAACATCCAGCGGGTGGCGGCGGGCCGGCCCCCGCTCTGGGTCATCCCCGAGCTGCGCGGGTGAAGATCCTCTACGTCCCCTCGATGATCGTGCCCTCGCTCGGCGAGGGCGACCGGGCGCGGATCGTCCAGGCGGCCGGTCCCGGCTCGACGCTGGTCGAGGCGCGCGACGTCGAGACCCAGGGGGCGGAGATCGCCGACGCCGACGTGCTGTTCGGCCGGGTGCCGCCGGAGGTCTTCGGCCGGGCCCGCCGGCTGCGCTACTACCACCACACCGGGGCCGGCGTGGACGCGATCCTGAGTCCGGAGCTCGTGGAGAGCGACGTCGTCCTGGCGAGCGAGAAGGGCCAGGTCGGCATCCACCTGGCCGAGCACGCCTTCGCGCTCCTGCTCGGGCTGACCCGCGGCGTGCACACCGCGCTCCGGCGCATGGACTGGGCCGACCGGGAGCCCATCCGGCGCGAGCAGCGCGAGCTCTACGACGAGACGATGGGCATCGTGGGCTTCGGCGGCACCGGCCGTGAGGTGGCCCGCCGCGCGCGAGGCTTCGGCATGCACGTCCTGGCCGTGGACATCGAGGCCGTGCCCCCGGAACCCGGCGTCACCCTGTGGCCGGCCGAGCGCCTCTTCGACCTCCTGGAGCGCTCCGACGTGGTCGTCATCGGGCTGCCGCTGACCAAGGCCACCCGTCACCTCTTCACCCGCGACCTCTTCCGACGCATGCGCCGCCGGGCCATCCTGATCAACGTCACGCGCGGCGAGATCGTTTTCGGCGAGGATCTCCTGGCCGCGCTCGACGAGGGCCTCATCTGGGGCGCCGGCCTCGACGTCACCGACCCCGAGCCCCTGCCCCCGGGCCACCGGCTCTGGACGCACCCCCGGGTCATCATCACGACCCACACCGCCGGTGGCTCGCCCCGGCGGGCCGGGCGGGCCATCGCGACCTTCGTCGAGAACCTGCGCCGCCTCCGCGCGGGCGAGCCACTGCTGGCCCTGATCGACAAGCAGAAGGGTTACTGACCGGCGTCGATGCCGGAACTCCCGGAGGTCGAGACCGCCCGCCGGATGCTGCAGCGGGTGGCCGTCGGGCGGCGCATCGTCCGCGTGTGGTGCGCCCAGGATCCGATCGTCTTCGAGGGCGTCACCCCCGCCCGGTTCGCCGCCGCGCTGCGCGGCCGCCGGGTGCTCGGCGCCCGACGGAAGGGCAAGCACGTCTGGCTCGAGCTGGACCGACGGCCCTGGCCGCTCTTTCACTTCGGCATGAGCGGCGGCTTCCATACCCCGGTGCGCCGGAGTCTCTCGTTGATGTCGAGCGGCGGGCGGATCGAAGGCTGGCCGCCGCGCTTCGCCCGGCTCACGCTCTGGCTCGACGACGGCGGCGTGGTGTCCTTCGCCGACGCCCGCCGGCTCGGTCGCATCCGCTTGCGCCACGATCCGCCGGCCGAGCTGCCGGTCAGCCGGCTCGGCTTCGATGCCTACCGCGAGCTGCCGTCACCGGCCGAGTTCGCCGCGCGCCTTCGCGAACGCCGCGCCCGAATCAAGGCCGTGCTGCTCGACCAGACGTTCGCCGCCGGCGTCGGTAACTGGATCGCCGACGAGGTGCTCTACCAGGCCGGGATATCGCCGCACCGATCCGCCGATTCGCTGACCGCGGCCGAGGCGGCCCGGCTGCGCACCACGCTCCGGCGCGTGCTCCAGGTGGCCATCCGCGCCGGTGGCGACGGCGCGCGCTTTCCTCGCACCTGGCTCTTTCACGTGCGATGGGAGCGCGGCGTCCCCACGCCCCGCGGCGAGCGGCTGCGCCGGGACACGATCGGCGGCCGCACCACCGCCTGGGCCCCGGCCGTCCAGCGGTAGGTCGTCAGCCGCCACGTTCGTTTGCGCACGGGACGGACTGGCACCGCCTGGCCGTTCTGATCCGATCGCGACAACCCCTGCCGCCGCCCCCCGTCTCCCGAAAGACCCGTGACAACTGGAGGACCGAGCACCCACGATCACCCCCGGCGTCAGGCCCGGCGACTGGTTCGATTCTTGCCGACAGGCTCAGCGGGAGCGACCGTGAATCTCGACAGCCGCTTGCAGGGCCAACTCGCCGCCGCCGCCATCGAGGCGCTCCTGGCCGACGCCGGGTACCAGGTAATCCCGGTCGGCATCGAGCACAGCCTGCGGGAACTGAAGTTCCTCGACCCCAAACGTTACGTCAAGGTGGCGCCGGTGATGCTGCGGACCGCTCCGGACCTGTTCGTCCTGGATCCGGACGGCGACACGTCGCGGCTCGTTGAAGTGAAGTACCGCCGGCGCCTGCACGAGCGTCTCGTCCGTCGGCTACGAAGGATCCAAGCGGGGTGGGCGCCGTTCGTGCTCGTGCTGATCGTCGCCGAGTCGCCACCGAACTGGGCCGGGCACATCAACCACATCAAGGCGTTCGAGATCGACCGGAAAACCCATCTCAGCCTCGACTTCCTGGGCGGCGGCGGCCGGCGGCTTCAGGACGTCTTCCCACGGCTCACGGAGCGCTGGGCCGATGAGACGATTCTGCGCGTGCAGGACGTGATCAGGCGCCTGTCCGGCTGGCCCGAGTAGAGGCCGGCGAATGCCTGACCTGCCGGCGTGATCGGTCGGTGCCGGCGCGTGGGTCAGGAGCGGCGGTTCGGGAGCTCGATCGGCTGGCCGTGCGGCGTGCGGCGGGCGGCCTCGTCCCACTCCCGTCGGCGCTGCTCGAGCTCGGCGGGCGCGACGAGCCCCTTGTCGGCCACGAGCTTCTCCAGCGCGGCCAGCCAGAAGTGGTAGTAGCGGGTGCCGTCGTCCGGCTCGCCCCGAGCCCGGGCGGCGGCGATCTCCGCGGCCAGTCGCTCGGACCACTCCCCCCAGGCGAAGTGCCCGCGCTCGTGGAGCATGACCGCCATGGCGAAGGCCTGCGCTTCCCACGGCTCGCGGAACACGGGGCCCTCGCGGTCGCGCGGGAGGCCGGGGACGTCGGGGATCGCCTCGGCCATGTCGCCCCCCTCAGCGGGCCTCGGCGGCCGGCAGCAGGTACGGTTCGAACAGGTCCACGTAGACGGCGTCGCGCGGCGACGCGTCCTCGCCCCACAGCTCGCGGGCCTCGAACCGCACGCTGTAGCAGTGCTCGCCCCGCTTGCCGAGCCCGGCCGCGTGCGCGTCCGGGAAGATGAACACGCCGTGGTCGCGGTCGACCACGCCGCGCCGGCCCCGGGTGTAGCGAGGCAGCCGAGTGTGGCCGACCGGGTGCATGTTGCGCGTCACGACGGGGTCGCCCGGCTTGAACCGCGGCGGCGGCCCGTCGTCGAGGCGGGCGGCGCGCCGGTTCCGCAGGGCCCGGGGCACGTCGGCCGCACGCAGGACGCGGACGTCCACCCCCGAGGCGCCGCCCTCCCGGCCGGGGCGCTCGCCGCGACGCACCGCCTCGACCTGCTCGCGGGTCAGCAACCCCGTCTGCACCAGCAGGTGCTCCAGCCCCCAGAGCCAGTGCTCGTAATACGAGGTCGCCAGATATTCGGCCGGCGGCATCTGCTCCCGGGCGAACCGCGACATGTCGAGGTTCCACCGGCCCAGGAACCCGGCGGCCAGCGTCAGCGCGAACGCCCGCCGTTCCCACTCGTGGTGGAACACCGGCTC
>DATLZL010000042.1:0-5021 GCA_035574035.1 Binatia bacterium
CGGCCCAGGAGGACGGCCGCCAGGCCGTCCGGGTACGCGAAGTGCGCGTCGATGACGTCGAAGGCGAACCGCCGGCGCAGCCGGGCCAGGAACGGCGCCACCGAGGCCGCGTAGAGCACGCCGTCCAGCGACTTGAGGTAACGGGGCACGGAGAAGGCCCGGGGGTGATAGACGGTCAGCGTGTCCTGCCGCTCGACCGGCGGGATGCCGGTGAAGCGCGGCCCCCGGATCAGCCCGTTCATCGGGAACCACGGCACCGGCGCCACCACCTGCATCGCGCAGTGCCTCGCCATCCGCCGGGCGCGCTCGCGCACGAACACGCCGAGGGCCGGCTGGCGCCGGTTGGGGAAGACCGAGGCGAGCACGAGGACGTTCATGCCGCCGCCCCGCCGAGCGCCGCCCGGTAGACGGGCCGGTAGCGCTCGACCAGCCGGGCCCAGGTGCGCTCGGTCTCCACGAACCGCCGTGCCTGCTCGCCCAGGCGGCGGCGCACCTCGGCCGCCTCCGCGAGCTGCGCGCACTCTTCCACGAACCGCTCCCGCGACTCGGCCGGGAAGAGGCGGCCCGTCTCCCCGTGCCGGATGAGCTCGGCGTGGCCCCCCACGTCGCTGGCCAGCACCGGGCGCTCCATGGCCATGGCCTCCAGGGGCTTGAGCGGCGTGACCAGCTCGGTGAGCCGCATCCGCCGGCGCGGGCAGACGAAGACGTCGAGGAGCGGGTAGAAGCGGCCCACCTCGTCCGGGCTCACGCGGCCGGCGAAGGCGACGGCCCCATCGAAGGGTCGGGCCAGGGCGCGCAGGCGCTCCTCTTCCTCGCCGCCGCCGACCAGCAAGACCCGCACCCCGGACAGCCGCTGCCGCAGGGCGGGGAGGGCCTCCAGGAGGAACGCCAGTCCCTCGTAGCGGTAGAACGAGCCGATGAACCCCAGCACCGGTCCCCCGTCGAGGCCGAGCCGCGCCGCCAGCGCCCGGTCGGCCGGCGCCGGGTGGAACCGGGCGAGATCGACGCCGTTGGGAACGACGGCGACCCGGTCCGCCGGGATGCCCCGGGCGACGACCTCCCGGCGCATCGCCTCGGCGATCACCACGACCTGGTCGACCCGGCGAAACAGCCAGGTCTCGAGCGCCCGCGACAGCCGGTAGCGCAGCGAGCCCTCCCGGGTCGTGCCGTGATCCACGGCGGCGTCTTCCCAGAAGGCCCGTGCCTCGTAGACCACCGGGATCCCGAGGAGGCGTCCGGCCCGGAGCGCCGGCAGGCCGTTGAGCAGCGGCGAGTGCGCGTGGAGCAGGTCGACCCGCTCGTGGCGGGCCACCTCGACGAGGCGCCGGGCGAGCCGCGCCATGAGCAGGGGGAGCTCCGCATGAGGCAGGCCGCGCCACGGCCTCACCGGGGCCGTCCGGTAGTGGCGGATGCCGTCACGCGTCTCGACGGGGCCGCCGGGATAGGGGTGCCGCGGCGAGGTGACGATCACCGGTTCGATCCCGGCCTGCCGCTGGCCGAGCGCGATGCTGCGGCTGCGCGTGCTGTAGCCGCTCATGAGCGGCAGCGAGTGGTCGAGCACGTGGAGCACCCTCATGGCTTGCGGGCCACCCAGAGGTAGGCCTGCGCCGTCGCGTTGACCAGCGCCGGGTGGGCGGTGAGCGCCGCCGTGACCCGGCCCAGGTCGAGCCCGGCCGCCGCCCGGCCCAGGCGCCGCGGCGGCAGGAAGATCGGAACGCGCCGGACGGGCTCGAGCCCGGCCGCTCCGAGCCAGCGACGGACCGCCGCGGTCCGGTAGCGGCGCACGCGCGGGGGCCGCCCGAGCAGCCGGTCGCGCAAGGCGCCGGCCACGGCCGGAGCCGCCCAGGCATTGAGAACCTCGAACACGGCCACCCGGCCCCGGCGCAGCACCCGCGACACCTCGGCCAGGATGGCCTCCGGTCGGGAGACCGCCTGCAGCACGCCGATCGTCACCACCAGGTCGAAGGTCTCCCCGCGGAACGGCAGGCGGTAACCGTCGGCGGCGGCGTAGGCCGCCCGTCCCGAGACGTCGGCGCCGCGGGCCCGGGCGACCGTCGGCAGCGAGTAGTCGATCCCGGTGACGCGGTAGCCGCGGTCGGCGAGACGCCGCGTGTAGGTCCCGGCCCCGCAGCCCAGGTCCAGCACCTCCGCCGGCGGCCGGAGCTCCAGCGCGGGCAGCAGGGCCTCGAAGCGCTCGAGCCGCCGGGCGAGCCCGGCCTCCGACCAGCCCGAGACCGACGCCTCGTCGGGCTGGGTCCGCGCGTAGCGCTCGAAGCGCGCGCGCCACTCGAGGTCGAAGCCGCTTCCCACCGTCATCGCCGGTGCATCCTCAGCAGGCTCAGCAGGAACGCCGAGAGCACCGTCTGCAGCCCCAGCGCGGTGCACGTCACGCCGGGCACGACGAGCCGCATGGTCCGGGCGTAGTCGAGGTGGCCGAACCCGGCCTGGCGCCACTGGTCGACCGCCAGCAGCAGCAGCGCCAGCCCGACCGCCAGCGTCAGGGCGGCGCCGATCAGCGCCCGCTCCAGCGTCACCACGCGCTGGAAGCGGCCGAGCCAGGCGTCCTCCGGCATCAGCCGCTCGGCGACCGCGAAGGTCTTGGCGAAGACGTGGAACTGGACGGCCTGGTACCCGCAGAGGACCGCCAGGCTGGCGAAGAGCAGCGTGTGGGCGTCGAAGTTCACCCCGCCGATGGTCAGCCCGGGCAGGGCGATGGCGTACCCCACGAGCCCGGCGGCGACGAGCGCCGCCCCCGGGATCAGGAAGAGCCAGCGCGGGCAGTAGAGCAGGAAGAACCGGAGCGTGCGCCAGCCGTCGCGGAAGGTCTTGAGGTGCGGGGCATGGCTCCTGCGCCCGTCGGGGTGGAGGGTGATGGGGACCTCGGCCACCTTCGCGCCGTAGAGGCTGGCCTTGATGATCATCTCGGTGGCGAACTCCATGCCGGTGCACCGCTGGTCGAGCCGGTCGAACAGGGCCCGGGTGAAGCCGCGCAGGCCGCAGTAGACGTCGTGGACCGCGGTGGCCCGGAACCAGCGGCGGACCAGGAACGAGAACATCGGGTTGCCCCACCAGCGGTGCAGGAAGGGCATGGCGCCGGGCAGGACCCGGCCGCCGCCCGAGGGCAGGCGACAGCCCTGCACCAGGTCGTAGCCCTCCCGCAGCTTGGCCACGAAGCGCGGGATCTCGAGGAAGTCGTAGCTGTCGTCGGCGTCGCCCATGATCACGTAGCGGCCGCGGGCGGCGCGGATGCCGCCCATCAGCGCGTTGCCGTAGCCGCGGGCCTCGACGTGGACGACGCGGGCGCCGAGACGCCGGGCGATCGCCGGCGAGCCGTCGGTGCTGCCGTTGTCGGCGACGATGACCTCGCCGGCGATGCCGGCCTCCCGCAGGGCGCGCTGGGCCTTCGTGATGCAGGTGGCCAGCGTGTCGGCCTCGTTCAGGCACGGCATGACGACCGACACCTCGGGCTCCGGGAAGGCGTCCCCGGTCGGCGCCGCTTCGGGCGTCGGGAGCGTGGAGGCGGTGCTCATGGCCGGATCTCCTGTCTCCGGGCCCCGGCGGGCCGCAGGGCGGGGGCCGGCACCCGGGACTCCGCGAGGCGAAGGGCCGCCGCGCCGACGAACAGCACGACCAGGGACTGCACGGGGATCGCGTAGCGCGCGTTCTCGACCCAGATGGCCGCCGCCTGCGTGAACGAGGCGAGCAGCACCACCGCCGCGATGGCGCCCAGCCCGAGGTCGAGGCGCAGCCCGCGGCGGGCCCAGGCGAGCAGCGCGGCCGCGGCCGCCAGCGCGACGAAGGCGACGTTGGCCAGGCGGAGCAGCGGCTGCTCGAGCACCCAGAGTCCCCGCAGCCACGGCGCCAGCTCCGGCACCCGTAGCCGCTCCAGGCGCCAGTAGTTGGGCGCCATCCAGAAGTCCACCCACGCCTGGGCCACCCCGCCGGCGTAGCGGAGCGGGTGGCGCAGGAACATCTCGACCGACATCTTCTCGAGCTCGCGGGACAGGGCGGGCAGGGGCAGGCCGGTGGTGGCCAGCAGCTCCGGCAGCGCGTCCCAGGCGGCGGCGTGGCCGCGGCCGGCGGCGAGCCGGGCGTCGCGGTGGCGCACCGCCACGTCGCGGATGTGGGCCCAGCGGTCGGGGGCCAGCTCGATGAAGGCCAGGCTGTGGTCGAACAGCGCGAGCCCGGCCTGGGTCGAGAGCGTGAAGAAGCCGACCCGGGCGTGGTTGAACGCCGCCCAGCCCAGGACGAGCGCCAGCGCCGGAACCGCGACCAGCGCGGCCCGAGCGCAGGACCGCCCGAGGGTCGCGCGGCCGTGCCGGCGCGCGGCCCAGGCGACGAGCGCGGCGGCCAGCACGGGCAGGTACGCGAACTGGGGGCGGGTGAGCACGGCCCACCCCGAGATCGCCCCCAGCAGCAGGAGCCGGCCGGCCGGCGGACGGCCGGTGCGGGTGGCCTGGAACACCCAGACGAGCAGTGCGCAGGCGGCGGTGACCGCCAGCGTGGCCGTCGTCTCCGAGAGCAGGGTGGCCTCGAAGAAGAGCTGCGAGAGGTTCAGGTTGTGGGCCATGCCGGCCAGCGCGGCGAAGCCGGGGCGGCCGGTCAGCGCCAGGCCGAGGTAGAACAGCAGCGCCGCGACGAGGCAGCCCTCGACCATCTGCAAGACGAACGTCCCGGTGCGGGACAGGCCGGCCAGCGCGATCACCGCCGGATAACCGGGCGGGCGGCGACCGTCGTAGCCGGGGAAGTCGCCCGACAGCAGGTGGGCCGCCACCGCCTCGTAGGTCGGCGTGTCCGGGGCCACGAGCGGCGGGTACACCAGCCACAGCCCGACCCGCAGCGCCACGCCGGCGACGACCAGGGCGAGGAACCACCGCCGGGCGCTCACGACCGCCCCCCCTCCGCCGGCACGTCGTCGATGAACTGCCGGTGCCAGAGCTCGAGCATCATGAGGGCCCAGAGCTGGGCGCCGTGGTTGCCGGCCCGAGCCTGGTGCCGCCGCCAGAGCGCGCGGACGGCTT
>DATLZL010000043.1:0-4949 GCA_035574035.1 Binatia bacterium
CGGCGCCGCGTGGGCGAGGTGCTGGAGCGCCTGGGGCTGGCCGGCCTCGAGCGCCGCCGGCCCGCCGAGCTCTCGGGCGGCGAGCGCCAGCGGGTGGCGCTCGGCCGCGCGCTGGCCATCGACCCCGCCCTCCTGCTGCTCGACGAGCCGCTCTCGGCGCTCGACGCGCCGCTGCGGGCCGCCCTGCGCGACGACCTGGCCGTGACGCTGCGCGAGTGGGGCATCCCGGCGGTGGTGGTCACGCACGACTTCGCCGAGGCGTACCGCCTGGGCGACCGGCTGGTGGTCTACGACGCCGGTCGCGTCATCCAGTCCGCCCCGCGCGCGGAGCTGCTGTGGCAGCCGGCCTCGGAGGCGGTGGCCCGGATCATCGGCGTCCGCAACATCCTGCGCGGCACGGTGGTCAAGGCCACGCCCGACCGCATCCAGATCCGCTGGCGCGGCTACCTGCTGGAGGCGGTCAACTCGCCCACCCGGGCGTACCTGCCGCCGCCCGAGAGCCCGATCGCGTTCTTCGTCCGCCCGGAGTACGTGCGGCTCATCCGCAAGGACCGCGGCGCCCCAGACCCCCAGCACCACATGAACTTGATGGCCGGCCGGGTGGTCGACGAGGCCGACCTCGGCACCACGTGGACGCTGCGGCTGCGACTGGACCCGCCCGGGCCGCCGGCCCAGGGCGACTGGGACCTCGAGGTCGAGGTGCCGCGGCTCGTCTACGAGATCCTGGAGATCGACCGCGACCGCCACTGGCAGCTCTCGATTCACCGCGGCTCGATCCAGGTGCTGCCGGCGTGAGCGAACCGGCGCCGGTGCTGGCGCTGACCGGCGTCCGCCTCGGTCGTCCCGGCGGGTTCTCGCTGGAGGTGCCGGCGCTCGACGTCCGCGCCGGCGAGGTGCTGGCCGTCCTCGGGCCCAACGGCAGCGGCAAGTCCACCCTGCTCCGGGTCATGGCGCTGCTCGAGCGCCCGGACGCGGGGCGGGTGTGGGCGCACGGCCGGCCCGTGGACGCCGCCGACGCCCTGGCCGTGCGCCGGCGCATGGCGATGGTCTTCCAGCAGCCGCTGCTGGCCGACACGACGGTGATCGAGAACGCCGCCCTCGGCCTCCGCTTCCGGGGCGTGCCGGCCGCCGAGCGCCGGACGCGCGCGCTCGGCTGGCTCGAGCGCCTGGGAGTGGCTGCGCTGGCCGATCGCCGGGCGCGCAGCCTCTCGGGGGGCGAAGCGCAGCGCGTGGCCCTGGCCCGGGCGCTCGTGCTGGAGCCCGAGGTCCTGCTGCTCGACGAGCCGTTCGCGGCCCTCGACGAGCCCACGCGAGCGGCGCTGATCCCCGACCTGGCGGCGATCCTGCGCGCCGAGCGGGTGGCGACCGTGCTCGTCACCCACGACCGGGCCGAGGCACGGGCGCTGGCCGACCGGGTCGCGGTGCTGCTCGGCGGCCGCCTGGAGCAGGTCGGTCCCGCGACCGAGGTCTTCCGGTCGCCGGCCTCCGAGGCGGTGGCGCGCTTCGTGGGCGTCGAGACGATCCTGACCGGCGAGGTCACGGCCGTCGGCGACGGCGTCAGCGTGGTGAGCGTGGCCGGGCGGGCGGTGCAGGTGGCGGCCCGGATGCGACCGGGCGAGCGCGTGCGGCTCGGCCTGCGGGCCGAGGACGTCACGCTGGCCCGGCCGGCGGCCGACGGCGCCGTCAGCGCCCGCAACCGGCTGGCCGGCGTGGTGGCGGCCGTGCGGCCGGCCGGCGACCAGCTCCGCGTGGTGGTGGACGTCGGATTTCCCGTGGTGGCCGCGCTCACCGTGCGCTCGGCCGAAGAGCTGGGGCTCGGCGAGGGCCGGCCCGTGGTCGTGGTGTTCAAGGCCAGCGCGCTGCACGTCATCCCCGGCCCGCCGGCTTGACTTCCCCTCGCCGGCGAGGCTATAAGTCAGCAACCTCTCCGCCCATCCGAGGAGGCACGAGGACATGGCCCACGGGAGCCTCATCGAGCGACTGATGGCCGAGAACGAGGAATTCCGGCGCCTCCGGCAAGAGCACCAGCGCTACGACGAGGAGCTGGAAGCGCTCAAGGGCAAGGCCTCGCTCTCGGCCGAACAGCAGTGGCGGATGACGGAGCTCAAGAAGCTGAAGCTGATGGCGAAGGACCGGATGGAGATGATCCTCCGGCAGTCTCGCGTCACGGCCTGACGCCGGACGCCCCGGAAGACCACCCATGCCGCGGAGCGGTCGGGGGAAGCTCCGCGGCCTCACGCACCTGACCTCCCGCGGCGCCGCCCGCATGGTGGACGTCTCCGCCAAGGCGGAGACGCCGCGCGAGGCCGTCGCCCGGGCGGTGGTGCGCATGAAGCCGGCCACGCTGCGCCTGGTGCGCGCCGGCAACGCGCCCAAGGGGGACGTGCTCGGCGTGGCGCGGACGGCCGGCATCCTGGCCGCCAAGCGTACCCACGAGCTCATCCCGCTCTGCCATCCGCTGCGCCTGACCGGGATCGACGTCGCCTTCCGGGACGACGCCCGCCGCGGCGCCCTCACCATCGAGACGCGCGTGCGCACGGTGGACAAGACCGGCGTCGAGATGGAGGCGCTGACCGCGGCCAGCGTCGCCGCCCTGGCCGTTTACGACATGGTCAAGGCGGTCGAGAAGGGCGTGAGCATCGAGCGGGTGGAGCTGCTGCGGAAGTCGGGCGGCAAGTCGGGGACGTGGGAGCGCGAGCCGTGAAGACCGCGCTGGTCTACTCCGACGAGTGGCTGCGCTTCGACTACGGGCCGGAGCACCCGCTCCGGATGGAGCGCCTCGGTCTCACCTGGCGCCTCATGGAGGCGTACGGCCTCACCCGGCTGCCGCAGACGCGCGTCGTCGCCCCCGTCCCCGCCGACGAGGACGCGCTGCTCCGCTTCCACGCCGCGGAGTACCTGGCCGTGCTCAAGGCCGCCGACGCGGGCGTGGTGCCGGCCGCGGTCGCCTGCCGCTACGGGCTCGGGCCGGGCGACAACCCGATCTTCCCCGGGCTCTGGGAGGCCGCGCGCCTGGTGGCCGGCGGCTCGCTGCTGGCGGCGCGGCTGGTGGCCGCCGGTGAGGTCGAGCGCGCCTTCCACTTCGCCGGCGGCCTGCACCATGCCATGCCCGACCGCGCCTCGGGCTTCTGCTACGTCAACGACGCGGTGCTGGCCATCCTCCACCTGCGCGCCGCCGGCCTGCGGGTGGCGTACATCGACATCGACGCCCACCACGGCGACGGCGTGCAGGCCGCCTTCTACAAGGACCCCGACGTGCTGACGATCTCCACTCACGAGCGGGGCGACCGGTTGTTTCCGGGGACCGGCTTCGTGGAAGAGCTGGGCGAGGGCCCCGGCCGCGGGTTCTCGGTCAACCTGCCGCTCGAGGTCCTCACCGACTCCGGCGTCTACCTGCCCGCCTTCGAGGCGGTGGTGCCGCCGCTCGTGCAGGCCTTCCGGCCGGACGTCATCGTGGCCCAGCTCGGCATCGACTCCCACCGGACCGACCCGCTGACGCACCTGGCGCTCGACGTGCAGGGCTTCGCCGAGGCCGTGCGCCGGATCGTCGGCCTCGCGCCGCGGCTCGTCGCGCTCGGCGGCGGCGGCTACGACCTCGGCAACGTGGCCCGGGCCTGGACGGCGGCGTGGGCGATCATGAACGACGTGACGCCGCCGGCCGAATTGCCGGAGGCGTTTGTCGACCACGCCCGCTGGTACCGCCTGCGGCTGACCGGACTCTGGGACCCGCCCGCCCGCGTGGACGACGAGCGCCGGGCGCGGGCCGAGGAGTACGCGCGGCGCCAGGTCGAGGCCGTCCGGCGGCTGATCTTCCCCCTGCACGGGCTGTGAGGACCGGACGCGGCGTCCTGATCACCTTCGAGGGCGTCGAGGGCTCGGGCAAGACGACCCAGATGGGCCGGCTGGCCCGGCGCCTGGCCCGCGAGGGCTACCGCGTCGCCTGCACCGCCGAGCCGGACGGGACGGCGCTCGGCGCCGCCGTGCGCCGCCTCTTCGCCGATCCCCGGCTGCGCCCGCGCCCGCTCGGCGAGGTCTTCCTGTTCATGGCCGCGCGCCAGCAGCACGTGACCGAGAAGATCCGGCCGTGGCTCGAGCGCGGCCGCGTGGTGCTCTGCGACCGCTACACCGACGCCACCGTCGCCTACCAGGGCTATGGCCGGGGCGTCGACGTCGAGCTGATCCGCGAGCTCAACGCCCGGGCGACCGGCGGCCTCGTCCCCGACCTCACGCTGCTGTTCGACCTCCCGCCGGCCGAGGGGCTGCGGCGGATCGGCCGCCGGCGCCTGGACCGCTTCGAACGCGAGGGCCCGGCGTTTCACCGTCGCGTGCGGCGCGGCTACCTGGAGATCCTGCGGGCCGAGCCCAAGCGCGTGCGGTTGATCGACGCCGCGGCGGCGCCGGCCGAGGTGGAAGCGCGGGTGACCGCCCTGGTCCTGGAGTTCCTGCGTGGCGCGTGAGAGCGCCGACGGCCAGCCCCGGGCGGCGGCGCTGCTGGACCGGGCGCTGGCCACCGGTCGGGTGGCGCACGCCTACGCGTTCGTCGGTCCGGCCGGCAGCGGCCGCACCGCCACCGCGCTGGCCTTCGCCGCCGCGCTGCTGTGCGGGCAGGGCGGTTGCGGTGCCTGCCGCGCCTGCACGCTGGCGGCCCAGCGCCAGCACCCCGACCTGCACGTCATCGCGCCCACCCCGCCCGAGGGCAATCCCCGCGGGCCGCGGGCGATCCGGATCGGCGCCGTCCGGGAGCTGGAGCGGCGCGCCTGGCTGCGGCCGGCCATGGCGGCGCGCAAGGTCTTCATCCTGGACGACGCCGACCGCATGACCGAGGACGCGCCCCAGGCCTTCCTCAAGACGCTGGAGGAGCCCCCGCCGGGCACCGTCATCGTCCTGATCCTGTCCCGCCTCCGCGCGGTGCCGGCCACGATCATCTCCCGCTGCCAGGTCGTCCGCTT
>DATLZL010000044.1:0-6921 GCA_035574035.1 Binatia bacterium
CGTTCTGCTTCCACATGCGGCTGTGCACGGCCGGCTGAGACGGCCCGTGGAGGAAGACGTCCCGCGGGCCGGCGCCCGTCACCTGGTAGAAGATCCGCGCTCCCGGTCGGTCGACGTACATGCTGTCTCCTCGCTCAGGACCGCCGGGCGGCACGGCGGTCGCGGCTCACGCGCGGTCTTTCAGCCTTGCGCCCGCGGCCGTGCGTCGGGCGGGCGGGCGGCCGCCCGTCCGGCCGGGGGCGCGGCGCCGGAGCTCGTAGAGGGCCAGGGCCGCGCCGGCCACCACCGTCCGGCTCTTGTCGCTCGGATTGATGACCACCCGCGCGGCGGCCAGGGCCGGCGCCAGCGAGCAGCGGGCCGCTTCGGCGAGGATCCGGTCCCGGAGAGGCGCCAGCGAGGCGGCCACGCCGCCGGTGAGCAGCACGAGCGCGGGGTTGAGGCTGTTGACGATCATCCCGATCACGGCGCCCAGCGCGCGGCAGGCCCGATCGACGATGCCGGCGGCGATCGGGTCGCCCAGAGCAGCCGCCTGGAAGACAACCCGGGCGGTGATCGCGTCCCGGTCGCCGGCCACGGCCGCCAGCCGGCTGTCGGGGTGCCCGGTGGCCGCGCGGCGTGCCGCCTCCGCGAGGGACTGGCCGCCCACGTAGGTGTGCAGACACCCCCGCGCCCCGCACAGGCACGGCGGACCGTCGGGGTCGAGCGAGACGTGACCCCACTCGCCGGCCAGGCCGCCGGCCCCGCGCACCAGCGCGCCGTCGACGATGATCGCGCCGCCCACGCCCGTGCCCACGGCCAGCAGCCCGAGCGAGGACACGCCCCGGGCGGCGCCGAACATCCACTCGCCCAGGGCGAGGGCGTTGGCGTCGTTGTCCACGAACGCCGGCAGTCCGGTGGCGGCCTCGAGGCGCTCGGCCAGCGGCACATGGGCGAATTCCGGCACGAGGTTGAGGCCGTCCACCATCATGCCGCGCTCGACGTCCACCAGGCCCGGGAGGCCGACCCCGATCGCCTCGACGCCGAGCCGGCGGCGACGCGCCTCGGCCGCGAGGTCGCGGACCAGGGCGAACAGCGCCTCCACCGCGTCGGCCTGGCGCGGCGTTCGGGTGGCCCCCTGGGTCACGGTGAGGACCGCGCCCTCACCGGTGACCAGGCCGGCCGAGATGCTCGTGGCGCCGACGTCGACGCCGATGATCACCGCCACCGGTCGCCTCCCGAGGCGGCGGCGTGGGTGGGGCCCGGCGCGGTCGGGGGTCGCTCCATCGGGCACCTCGGGTCCGCAAGAGGCGTACCAGAGGTTGCCCACGTTACCAGGCGGAGTTGCACGACACGACCGCAAGCCGGTCTTGCGGTCCAGCCGGGTCCGACGCAAGGCCAGGCGGCGCCCGCCTTGCATCGCTGCCCCTGGCATGCGGGTGTCTGGCGCCCTCGGCCTCGAGGGGGCGTGGCCGTGGATCATCGCGACGGCCGTGGTGTGCCTCGCCGCCGGCGTCCTGATCGCGCTCGGCGTGCGCTACCTGGAGCGAGGCCGGCCGCGGAGGGTCGCTGGCGAGGCGGTCCAGGGCGAGCTGGTGGGGCGCCTGCGCCAGGTAGGCGAGGCCACCGGGCTGGCGGTCGTGCCGGAGGTGAGGGTGACCGGCCGCGAGCGCGTCGTCATCACGATCTCCGGCGTCGTGCCCACCGACGAGGCTCGCCGGCAGGTGCTCGGCGCCGTGGACCGGATCGCGCGCGACCTGCGGCTGAGCGCCCGCGTCGAGGACGCGCTACGGGTTGAAGGTCCCGGCGAGCGGGCGGCCGGCTGACACCCGCGAGCGCCGGCCCCGCCGCCACTCCGCCAGCACGATCCCGGTTCCGCCGAGCGCGCCGGCCGCGTTGGCGGCGAGCCCCAGCGGTCCCTCTGGGGGCGGGAACAGGAGCAGGCCCGCCAGGACGAGCGCCGCCCGGCGCCCCCAGCCCAGCGGGCGGGTGAAGTGTCCCACGCAGCCGATGGCGAGCAGGACGACGCCGAGTGCGGCCGTGACAGCGGCCGCCAGCACCGCGGCCGGCGGACCCTGAAAGAGCAGGGCGGGGTGAAAGACGAAGAAGAACGGCACCAGGTAAGCCACGACCCCCAGGCGCATCCCGGTCCAGCCGGTCCGCCAGAAGTCGGCGCGGGCGATGGCGGCGGCGGTATAGGTCGCCAGGCAGTCGGGCGGCGTGATCAGCGAGAGCATCCCGAAGTAGAAGAGGAACAGGTGCGCCGCCAGCGGTGCCACACCCAGCTGGGTCAGCGCGGGGCCGATCAGGACGGCGAGCGTGACGTACACCACCGTCGTCGGCAGCGACATGCCCAGCACGACGGAGACCAGGGCCGCCAGCGCGAGGAGCACCAGCGTGGACTCCCCGGCGATGCCGAGCAGCACGATCGGCAGGCGGGACGGGAAGCCGGACAGCTGCAGGGCGCCGATCACCAGGCCGGCCAGGCCGGTGATGATCACCAGGTCGAGCAGCGTCCGGCCGGCGTCCTCGAAAGCGCGGGCCACGGCCGCTGGACCCGGCCGGCTTTCGGGCCGGAGCAGGCCGGCGGCGAAGGCGGTGAAGCCGGCCGCCAGGCCGGCCTTGCCCGGCTCCCAGCCGGCGACCATGAGCGTGTAGACGAGGACCCCGAGGGGAAGGACGAAGACGCCGCCCCGCCGCAGCACCTCGCCGGCGCGCGGCAGGGCCGACGCGGGCAGGCCCGCCAGTCCGTATCGGGCCGCCTCGAGGTCGACCTGGACGAAGAGCGCCAGGTAGTAGAGCAGCGCGGGAATGAGGGCGGCGAGCGCCACCCGGGCGTACGGCATTCCGAGGTACTCGGCGATCAGGAATGCCGCCGCGCCCATGACCGGCGGCATGATCTGCCCGCCGTTGGAGGCGACCGCCTCGATGGCCGCGGCCAGGTGGGCCGGGTACCCGGCCCGCTTCATCATCGGGATCGTGACGGCCCCGTCGATCGCCACGTTGGACACCGCGCTGCCCGACACGGTCCCGAACAGCGTGGAGGACACGACCGCCACCTTGGCCGGTCCGCCGCGGAAGCGGCCCATCGCCAGCAGCGCGATCTCGGTGAGGAACCGGTCGCCGCCCACGGCCGTCAGCGCCGTGCCGAACAGGATGAACGCGACCACGATGGACGCCGTGACGGCGAGCGGCAATCCGAAGAGCGCGTTGGCGTCGAGATAGAGGTAGACGGCCAGGCGCTCCCAGCTCGAGCCCTTGGCCGCCAGCGGCCCGGGCAGGAGCCAGGCGAACCGGGCGTAGAGCAGGGCCGCCGCCGCCACCCACACCAGGGGCCATCCCACCAGCCGGCGCGTGGCTTCGAGGAGCAGGCCCACGGCCAGGGCGCCGAGGAGGACCTTGTCCCACGTGAGCACGCCCAGGGCGTAGGCGAGGCGCGGGTACAGCAGGGCGACGTAGCCGCCCACGACGGCGGAGGCGACGGCCAGACCGCGATCGGGCCACGGCACCCGGTGTCCGGGCTCGCCGGCCCGGGCCTTGACGCTCACGAAAACGGCGCTCAGGGCCAGGCCGAGGAAGAGGCCGAGGTACTGCTCCTTGAAGACGGCGAACGGCAGGACGTGCTGGACCTCGAGGGCCCAGAGGACGCCGCTCAGCGTCGTGAGCGCGAGGAGCGTCCGCTCGAGCGCGCGGGCGGAGCCGGTCAGCGACCGGAACTTGCCGCCCGTCACCGGCTCAGGGGTTGTGCGACAGCAGCTGCTGCTGGGCGCGGTCCATCTCGGCGGTCCACACGCCCCGCTCGCGGTAGAAGCGGACCGCCGCCGGGTGATAGGGCAGCGTCACCTCGGCGCTCGCCATGCGCTCGCGCGTCCACTCCTTGAAGAAGGGGTGGATCGGCTTCAGCCGGTCGACGTGGTCCCACACCGCCCGGAGCAGGGCCTCGACCAGCGTGTCGGGCACGCCCTTGCCGGTGATGATGTACACGTCGTAGGCGATGACGCAGGTATCCTCCACCACGGCCACGGCCTCACCCTTCTTCACCCACCGCGGGTAGTACCCGGGCACGGCCGCCCGCAGGCGCTTCTCGCCCTCCGGAGAGCAGTCGGTCGAGATGTGCCGGACACCGACCGCGGCGTCGGCCTCGCGGACCTTGGCCGCGTTGAGGGCGAACTCGGTCACGTCGGCGCGGCCCTGAACCAGGGCGTCCAGACCCTCGTTGATGGCCGGCACCGGCACCACCTTGACGTCGTCCCAGGTGAGGCCAGCCGAGGCCAGGTGGCCGAACATGTTGTACCAGACGGCCAGGTGGGCCGGGTACTCGCCGGTCATGCGCTTGCCGCGGATGTCGTGGATGGTCTTGATCGGCGAGTCCCGGCGGACGAGGAGCCCCACCATGAACGGGGAGCCGCGCATCACCAGGCGCGCATTCGGGGTGTGGGGGAACGGGTTCTTGCCCCCGATCCGGAAGTCCGGTCCGCGCCAGGCCAGGGCCATGTCCACGGCGTTGTTGACCCCGAACTCGAGCTCCCCGCTGTTGATCAGCGGCAGGAAGGTGCTGGAGCCGGTATAGGGCTGAACGGCCACCCTGAGGGCCCCGGCCTCGCTCACCACCTTCGCCACGCCGCTGCCGATCGCGTAGAAGGCGGTGCCGGGCGGGTTGGTGCCGATCGTGACAGCCTTCTGGGCGGCCGGCGACCCGGGCAGCGTCAGGACGGCGACGACAGCCAGGACAACGGCGACGTGGAAGGCGGCGGGACGTGGCCTCCTGCGCATCGCTCGACACCTCCTGGGGCCCGGCGCGACCCCTTTCCCCCTGCCGCCCGCGGCGGTACCCTACCTGCGAATACGCGTCCCGGCGGGCGCGTCGAACTGGCGGAGGGCCATTCTAGGATGAAACCGTCGCTGGCGCTCGTGGGCGCCGTCCTGTTCGCCCTGCTCGGCCCGGCGGCGGGCTGGGCCGGCTGGCAGGAGCCCAGTGTGTTCCCGCGCCCGGTCGACCCCTGGAAGCACTGGGGCCGGAGCAAGGGCAGCGTCGCCCCGGGGTTCGGGCACTCTCACGGCTTCGCCGCCGGAAAGTTTTTCGGCCACCCCGGCCTCCACACCCCGCACCGGTGGCCCCACCGCCATCCGGTCTGGGTTCCGGGGCACTGGGTCTGGACCGGGTTCGGATGGGTCTGGCAGCCCGGCTACTGGGCCTGGTGAGCCTTCGGGGCGAATGGTGAAGACGGGCCCGCCGTCGGATCGGTAGCCAAGGAGGGGCTTATGCGCCGCGTCATCGCAAGCGTGGTCGCCGTCGCTCTGCTGCTCCTGACCTCCGCGCCGCCGGCCCACGCCGGCAAGTCCACGGACATCGCGCTCGGGCTGGCGTCCTTCGCCGTCTTCAACCAGGTCGTGGCGCCGCTGCTCAGGCCCCGGCACGCCGAGGCGGCTTATCACCGGCGCGAGGTGGTTTACACGACCGTCGTCCACCCGCCGGCCGTCGTGCACTACCACCCCGTCGTGCCGGCTCCACCGCCTCCGACACCGACCGTGATCCAGTACCCGCACGGACGCTACGAGCTGCAGCTCCACGGCAGCCAGTACGTCTGGGTCTGGATCCCGAACGTCCCGCCCCCGCCTCCGGCTCCACCGGCCCCGGCGCCCTGACGGGCGTCCGGACCCGACCCACCCGCCGCGCCGGCGGCGCCTCGAGGGGGCGTATCGAAGATTCGGCATTGAGTCGACCCGCCGCCGCCCCTAGACTGCCGGCGTGCCGATCTCGGGCGGGCGGCGCGGCGGGCTCGACTCCCGCGGGATCGCGGTGGCGATGGCGCTCATCGCGCTCCTCGTGCTCGCCCCGCTCATGATCGCGCTGGCCGCGCTGTCCGGAAGCGACCCCGTCATCGCCGACAACCAGCACCGCGGCGCGGCGGCGCGCGCGCTGGCCGAGAGCGGCGTGGAGTGGGTCGTCTGGGCCCTCGGCGTCCGTCACGGTGGGCTCGACGCCGCCGAGCTGGCGCCGGCGGCAGTGGCGGCGGCCCCGCACGACGGCTCGACCTTCGTCGCGCTCGGAGACGACGGCGGCTTCACGGTCAAGGTCACCGGAGTCTCCGAGAACGAGGTCGAGGTGGAGTCGGTCGGCTGGACCTCGCCCGACCGCGATCGGGGCCGCGCCCACCGGCGCGTGACGGCGCGGCTGATGCGCCTGCCCGACCTCGGGCGGCACGCGCCGTGCGCGGTCTGCGTGCGCGGCGACCTCGATGTGCGCGACTCCGCGGTCGTGAGCGCGGCCGGGGACACGTCGTGCGGGCCGAAGCCGGGGGCGGCGGCGACCGGACGAACCACGGTCGCCGGGCAAGGTCGCGTGTACGGGGCCGACGGCAACGACTGGCCCAACCAGCCGTCGGACCTCACCACGGTCCCGCGGCTGGCCGCAGTCACGCTGGACGCCGACGCTTTCGCCGTCCTCAAGGCTCTGGCGCGGAGCCACGGGGCGTACTACGGGCCAGGCTCACCGCCGCCCGCGCAGACCACCTGGACGGGCCGGGTTCGGTTCGACGCCACCAACCCCCTTCCCGCCGACGGCGTCGTCTTCGTCGACACCGCGAGCGGCCGGCCGCCGACCGACGGAGATCCCGGAGACCTCGCGATGGTCGAGTTCCACGGGGCGCCGTTTCCGCGGGGCCAGTTCCACGGCTGGATCGTCGTCATGGGCAGCGTGACGGCGTTCGACGCGACCGGGACGCTGAACGGGCTCCTCTACGCGGTGGACGACGTGGCGCTCACGGGGCGGGCGGAGGTGAACGGGCTCGTCGTCGGGGCGAACCTACAGGAGGGCGGGAGTCCGGCCGGCAGCATCGTCGGTGGCCTCGCGACGGTGACGTTCGACTGCGCGCAGGCCCGGGGCGCCGGACGGGTGCCGCGCGGCTGGTTCCTCAAGCCCGGCAGTTACCGTGAAGCCAGCGA
>DATLZL010000045.1:0-3620 GCA_035574035.1 Binatia bacterium
CGGCGCCGCGGCGGCGCGGAACGCCGGGGCGCGGGCGGCCGGCGGTGAGGCGTTGGCCTTCATCGACGCCGACGACGCCGCCGACGAGCGCTGGGTGGAGAGCCTGGCGCGGGCGCTCGCCAAGCACGACTTCGTGGCCAGCCGGCTGGATGCCACCCGCCTGAACCCGCCGTGGCTGCGCTTCTGCCGGATGGTCTCCCAGGCGCACGGCTTGAAGCCCCTCTGGTATCCGCCGTACCTGCCGCACGCCGGCGGCAGCGGGCTCGGGGTCCGACGCGAGCTGCACGAGGCGGTGGGCGGATTCGACGAGACGCTGCCGGCGCTGGAAGACACCGACTACTGCCTGCGCCTGCAGCTGCTGGGCAAGGAGCTCCACTTCGTCGACGACGCGGTCGTGTACATCCGCCACCGCACCACGCTGCGCGGCCTCTACCGGCAGGGCCGGGTGTGGGGCCTTCACAACGTCGCCCTCTATCGCCGGTACGCGCCGCCCGGCACCCGCGAGCGCTGGCGCTGGGAGCGACACGCACGCGAGTGGGGCCGGCTGCTGCGGGCGGTGGTCGGGGTGCACCGCCCCGAGGTGCGGGCGGCCGCGGCCTGGAAGCTCGGCTGGCTCGTGGGCCAGCTCCAGGGCAGCGTCCGCTACCGCGTGCCGCCGGTGTGAGGGTGACCGCGCGCACGTGGCTCGCCCGGGCGGCGCACCGGCTGGCCGGCACCATCACCGGCGTGGAGACCGGGGATCCCCTGGTGGCGCTGACGTTCGACGACGGTCCCGACCCGCGCTGGACGCCGCGCGTGCTCGACGTCCTCCGTAGCCACGCCGCGCGGGCCACGTTCTTCATGGTCGGCGCCGCCGCCGCCCGGCACGCGGAGCTGGTCGCCCGGGTGGCGGCCGAGGGCCACGCGATCGGCAACCACTCCTGGGACCACGCCGCCTTCAGCCGGCTCGACGCCCGCGCCCGCCGCCGGCAGCTGCGGGCCTGCCAGCGGGCCATCGCGCCCTGGGGCCGCCGGCTCTTCCGGCCGCCGTTCGGCGAGCAGACCCTGGCCACGCGCCTGGACGCGCTGTGGCTCCGCTACGCGGTCGTCGGCTGGACGGTGGACAGCGGCGACTGGTGGGACCCGGACGCCGCGCGCATCGCCGACGTCCTGGAGCGGCGCGTCCGGCCGGGCGACATCGTGCTCTTCCACGACGCGCTGTTCGAGGCCGAGGGCGGGCCGGGCGACGGCCGGCGGCCGCCCGCTCTGTCCCGAGTGCCGCACCGGGATCGGGAGGCGATGCTGGCCGCGCTCGAGCGCTTCCTGACCGCGGCCGCCGGCCGGCTCCGCTTCGTCGCCGTCCCCGAGCTGCTCGCGCGGGGCCGGGCGCGCCGGGAGCCGTGGTCCCGGAGGGTGGCGGCGTGAACGTCAGCGTCATCATCCCCACCTACAACCGCGGCCACGTGGTGGGCGAGGCGCTGGCCAGCGTGCTGGGTCAGACGTGGGAGCGCTTCGAGGTGATCGTGGCCGACGACGGCTCGACCGATGACACGCCGGACCGGCTGGCGGCGGTCAAGGACCCCCGCGTCCGGTACCTCCGCCTGGACCACCACGGCATCGCCGCCACCCGCAACGCCGCCGTCGCCGCCAGCCGGGGCGACGTCCTCGCCTTCCTCGACTCCGACGACTACTGGCGGCCGGAGAAGCTGGCCACCGACATGGCGTTCCTGAGCCGCCACCCCGAGGTGCCGGCCGTGTTCAGCGACCTCGAGAAGTACGACGGCGACGTGCTCGTGCCGTCGTTCATGCGGGCCACGCCGGTGTTCTCGCGCCGGCTGCCGCCCGAGCGACTGCCCGACGCGATCGTCCTGGATCAGCGCGAGATGCTGCTCTGCCTGCTCCAGGAGTCGCCGATCCTGCCGAGCGCGCTGGCCGTGCGCCGGGGGGCCTTCGAGCAGGCGGGCTGGTTCGACCCGACCTGGCCGACGTTCTCGGACTGGGAGTTCCTCGTGCGCTTCGCGGGCCGGTTCGCGTTCGGCTACGTGGACCGGGCGCTGACCGTGCTCCGCATCTCCCGGGACTCCGAGCACCGCGTGCATTCCGAGCGCGGGCGCCGGGCGATGCTGCGGCTGCTCTCGCGCGAGCTGCGCACGCACCGCCGCGATCCCGAAGCCCGGGCCGCGATCCGGGCCGGCCTGCACCGGCTCCGGGTGCAGCTCGGCTGGTACTACGCGGAGCGGGGCCGGCGGGGGGCGGCCCTCCGCAACCACCTGGCCGGCTTCGTCCAGCTCGGCAAGCCGGACCTGCTGGCGCGGGCCGCCCTGGTGTGGGCCCCGCGGGACCTGGCCCGCCGGCTCAAGCGGCGCCGGGCCGCCTGAAGGAGAGACGCCCATGTGGCTGCTGCTGGCGATGATCTTCATCATGCCCCTGGAGCAGAACCCGTACCTCAAGATCAGCGACACGTTCCTGGGGCTAATCTCGGACTTCACCCTCATCAAGGCGATCGGCCTGCTCGGCGTGGGCTGGGCGCTGCTGCGGGCGGCCGGGGGCGGTACCCCGCCGATCTTCGCCTCCCGGCAGGCGCGGCTCTTCGCCCTGTTCTTCGCCTGCATCGTCATGTCGGGCCTGGTGAACGCCAGCGGTCTGCTCAGCCTGCAGCGCTACCTGGCGTTCCTGCTCCTGCTGCCGTTCGTGCTGATCGCCGTCGACAGCGTCGCGAACCTGCGGCGGGTGATCTACGCGCTGGCCCTCAGCATGATCCTGATCATTCCGTACGCGGTGCGGCAGATGATCCGGTTCGACAGCCGCCTGGGCGAGGGCGTCACCGACCCCAACTACTTCGCCGCCAACCTGCTGCTGGTCATCCCGCTGGCCGCCGTCATCGCCGCCCAGCAGCCGACGTTCTGGCGCCGGGCGTTCTGGGGGACCGGGGCCGCCATGCTGGTCGGCTGCCTGGCCCTGACCGCGTCGCGGGGGGCGTTCCTCGGCATGACGGTGGCCGGGATGTTCTTCGGCTACCGGCGCTACGGGCCGTTCGGCGCCGCCGGCGTGCTGGCGCTGCTCGTCCTGCTGATCCTGCCGACCCGCCTGGGCGAGCGCCTGCTCTCCACGCTCGGCTACGGGCCCGTCCCCTCCGGGCTGGCCGCCTCCAACCAGGCTCACGAGGCGCTGTTCTGGGGCGGGCTCCGCATGGTCGCCGACGCGCCCCTCTTCGGCGTCGGTCCCTACCGCTTCAAGGAGCTGAGCCGCGTCTACGCCGACCTCCAGGACCTGCCCTACGGCCTGGTCGCCCACAACACCTACCTCGAGCTGGCGGCCGAGACCGGGCTCCCCACGCTGCTGGTCCTCGTGCTGCTCATCGCCTCCATCTTCGTGAGCCTCACCCATGTGGCCCGCCTCGCCCGCGGCGCCGCCGCCGCCGAGACGCGGGCCATGGCGGGCTGGGCGGAGGCCATGAAGGTCGGTCTCGTCGGCTTCCTGGTCGCCGCCACGTTCGTCAGCGCGCAGTACGAGAAGCTGCTCTGGATGGTGGTGTTCCTGTCGGCGGCGATGGAGCGCCTGGCCGCCCGCGAGGTGGAGGCGGCGGAGCCGGCGCCCGCGACCCTGGCGCCGCAGCCGGCCCTGCAGGGCGGCTAGCGCGG
>DATLZL010000046.1:0-5914 GCA_035574035.1 Binatia bacterium
CGGCCGCCCGCCTGCTGGTGATCCGCCGGCGCGACTTCGCGCGGCTGCTGCGCGAGGTGCCCGACCTGACGCGCGCCATCCTGGCCGTCCTCTCCCGGCGCCTGCGCCAGGCCGAGCAGGCCCCGACGGCGTAGCCCCCGCGCGGCGAGCCGACCGCCGCCCGCCGGGTGCGAGCGGAGCCGGGCGCGGGCGCGACGAGGCCTGCAGTGGGTTGCGCAGCGCCCGGTGGAACGTCGCTTGCTGGAGTGGCCGGTGCCTTGGCTCACCAGGGTCGATCATGAACCGGCGGTCATGAGCGCGGGGGCGTCCCGGCGGCGTCCTGCGCCGGCGCTCGCCGTACTCCTGCTCGCCGGCCTCCTGGTCCTCGGGGGCTGCGCGGCGCTGGCTCCGGCAGCCGTCGGGACGGCGGCGATCGGCGCCGGAGCGGGAAGCCTGGTCAAGGCCGGCACCGAATACACGCTGGGCGGAGCCGCCTATCGCACCTTCAGCGCCCCGCTGGCCGAGGTCTACGAGGGCGTGCGGCGGACGTTCGAGGACCTCCAGATCACGATCACCGACGAGCGGTTCGCGGGCGGCGAGGTGCGGATCCACGGCGTGGCCATCGACCGGACCTTCACCGTCGTGCTCGATCCCGTCACCCCGGCGCTGACGCGCCTGAAGATCGTCGTGCGCGAGATGGGCGGCCTCGGCAAGGACCGGGCGACGGCGGCGGAGATCATCACCCAGGCCGAGCGCCGCATCGCGCCCTATCCGGCCGCCGGCGTCCGCTCTCCCTGAGCGAACCTCCGGCCGGCGGCGGGCCGGTCGCCTCTTTCCGGACCGGCGGCGGCCGTGTACCATCGGGCCGGCATGGCCCAGGAGCTGCACAGCTTCCTCGACCTCCTCAAGCGCAAGAGGCCCGACGACCTGGTCGTGGTCTCGCGCGAGGTGGACCCGGCCTACGAGATCACCGCGCTGGTGGTCAAGCTGGAGAAGGAGCTGCGCCGGCGCCCGGTGCTGCTCTTCGAGCGCGTCCGCGGCACGCGCTTTCCCGTCCTCACCAACCTGCACGCCAGCCGGGGCCGCCTGGCCCTGGCCGTGAACGCGGCGCCCGACCGGATCCTGCCGACCTACCTGGCGGCCATGGAGCGCCCGGTGGCGCCGCGCGTGGTGGCCGGCGGGCCGGTGAAGGAGGTGGTGCTGACGGGGTCGCAGGTGGACCTGGGAGCGCTCCCCCGGATCGTCCACCACGAGGGCGACGCCGGCGTCTACCTGACCGCCGCCATCTCGTTCGCCCGCCACCCCGAGGCCGAGATCTGGAACTGCGCCTACAACCGGTTGATGGTGAAAGGCCGCGACACGACCTCCATCCACCTCACGGCCGGCAAGCATCTCTGGGAGTTCCACCGCGCGGCCGAGGCGAAGGGGCGCCCGCTGCCGGTGGCCTTCGCCGTCGGCGTCCACCCGGCCATCGCGCTCGGCGCGCTGGCCATCGGATCGGTGGACGAGGACGAGCGGGCCGTCATGGGTGCGCTCCTGGGGGAGCCGCTCGAGCTGGTGCGCTGCGAGACCTCCGACGTGCTGGTGCCGGCCCACGCCGAGATGGTGATCGAGGCCGAGATCCTGCCCCATGAGCGGACGGCCGAGGGACCGTTCGGCGAGTTCACCGGCTACAGCCTCGGCGAGCGGGCGCGCGAGGTGGTGAAGGTTCGGGCCATCACCCACCGGCGCGACGCCCTGTTCCAGGACATCACGGTGGCCCACCTGGACCACCTGCTGCTGTCCACCATCCCGATCGAGGCCAACCTCTACCGGGCGGTGCGGGCCATGGTGCCCACGGTGACCGCGGTGCGGGTGCCGGCGCCCTTCACCTGCTACGTCGCCATCGAGCAGCGCATCCCCGGTCAGGCCAAGAACGCGATCCTGGCCGTGCTGGGCGCGGACCTCTACATGAAGCGCGTCGTCGTGGTGGACCACGACGTGGACGTCTTCGACGATCGCCAGGTGAACTGGGCGATCGCCACTCGCTGCCAGCCCGACCGCGACCTCCTGGTGGTCGGTCACGCGCGGGGCTCGGACCTCGACCCCTCCACGCGCGAGGACGGGGTCACGGCCAAGTGGGGCGTGGACGCGACGGCCAAGCCCTCGCTCGCCGCCTACACGCCGCGCCACCGCGTGCCGGCGGCGGTGTACGAGCGGTTGCGGCTCCAGGACTTCCTCCCGTAGCGCGTGGTCCCCGGCGGCCGGCGGAGGAGGCAGCGGGCGCACGCGGGTCGCGCCGCCGGCCGGCTCCGACGGTGACGGTGCGCGTCGTCGAGGCGTTCGAAGCCACGGCGCGGCGCCAGCCTCACCGGGTCGCGCTCCGCTGGGAGGATCGCTCGCTGACCTACGAGCGCCTGGACCGCCTGGCCGGCGGCTTCGCGCGCTTCCTCCACCACCACGGCGTGCGGGCGGGCGACCGGGTGGCGCTGGCGATCGGCAACCGGTGGACCTTTCCGGTGGCGCTGCTCGGCGCCATGAAGCTCGGGGCGACCGTGGCGCCGCTCGACGCCCGGCTGACGGCCGAGGAGCGGGCAGCGATCCTGCGCGACCTCGAGCCGGCCGCCGTCGCCCACGAGGTCGTCGGCGACGAGACCGAGTGGCCGTCGCAGCCGGTCGAGACGCCGGCCCTGATCCTCTACACGTCCGGTTCCACCGGCGCGCCCAAGGGGGCCCTGCTCTCCCAGCGCGCGGTGGCCTTCGGCGTGGGGTCCTGGATCGACCCCGTCATGGCCCTCACCGCCGACGACGTCGTGCTCGCCGTCCTGCCGCTCTCGCACTCCTACGGGCTCAACGGGGCCCTGCTGGCCCCGCTCGTGGCCGGCGCCGAGGTGGTCCTGGTCGAGCGCTTCTCCCCGGGGGCGGTCACCGCCGCCGTCCGCGAGCACGGGGTGACGGTGTTCCCGGGCGTGGCCACGATGTTCCGCCGTCTGCTCGAGGCCGGGCGCGATCTCGAGGCGCTTCGCCTCCTGCGGCTGGCGGTCGCCGGCGCCGCGCCCTGCCCGTGGTCGCTCGTCACCGAGTGGCGCGAGCGCACGGGCGTCCGCATCCTCCGCGGGTACGGCATGACCGAGGTGTTCCGGCCCATCTCCTACCGGGCGCGCGAGGAGGACGACCGGCCGGACTCGGTGGGCCGGCCGGTGCCGGGCGTCGAGGTCAGGGTGGTGGACGACGAGGGCCGACCGCTTTCTCCCGGCTCGGCCGGCGAGCTCCTGATCCGGTCGCCGGCCGTCATGGACGGCTACCTGGGCGCCCCGGACGAGACCCGCGCCGTGCTGCGGGAGGGCTGGTTCAGGACCGGCGACCTCGCGGCCGTGAGCCCGGACGGCCACGTGCGCATCGAGGGGCGGAAGCGCGAGCGGATCCTGCGGGGCGGGTACTCGGTATTTCCGCCGGAGGTCGAGGCCGTGCTGGCCGCCCATCCCGCGGTCGCGGAGGCGGCGGTCGTCGGGGTCCCCGACGACGACCTCGGCGAGGAGGTGGTGGCGTTCGTGGCGCCGCGGGACGGCGCGCGCGTGGACGTGGAGGCCCTTCTCGCCTGGTGTCGAGCCCGACTGGCCGCCTTCAAGTGTCCCCGCGAGGTGCGCCTCGTCCCGGCGCTGCCGCGCTCGGCCACCGGCAAGGTCGTGAAGTCCGCGCTCGGCGGGCGGTGACCGGGGCGCGAGGCTGGAGGTCAGGAGGCCGCCGTGGGTCTCTCACGCCGACACCGGGCCCCGGCCGCTCCGGCTCTCTATTTACTCAGGGCATTGAGTAAAATTACTCAACGTCATGAGCAAGGCCTCGAGGCCGTTCCAGCGCCCGCACGGGGCGGAACTCGCCCGGCGGCTGCGGGAGCCCCGGCGGTTCATCCAGGTCGTCGCCGGACCGCGGCAGGTCGGGAAGACGACGATGGTCCAGCAGGTCACGGCCGGGATGGACGTGCCGGTCCGGTATGCCAGCGCCGACGAGCCGACGCTCCGCGATGCCGCCTGGATCGGCGCGCAGTGGGAAGCGGCCCGGGCGGCGAGCCCTGGCGGCGGGATCCTCGTCCTCGATGAGGTGCACAAGGCGACCGGCTGGGCCGAGGCCGTCAAGCGCCTCTGGGACGAGGACACCCGGGCCCGCCGGTCCCTGAAGGTCGTCCTCCTGGGCTCGGCGCCGCTGCTGGTCCAGCGAGGGCTCGGCGAGAGCCTGGCCGGTCGCTTCGAGATCCTCCACCTCCCGCACTGGTCCCTGGCCGAGATGCGGGCCGCCTTCGGCTTCTCGACCGAGGAGTACCTGTACTTCGGCGGCTACCCGGGGGCGGCGCCGCTCGCCGGGGAGCCTGACCGGTGGCGGCGCTACATCCTCGATTCGCTCGTGGAGACGACGATCGCGCGTGACGTCCTCCTGCTCGCCCGGGTGGACAAGCCCGCGCTGCTGCGCCGGCTGTTCGATCTGGGGTGCCGCCACTCCGGCCAGGTGCTCTCGTACACGAAGATGCTCGGTCAGCTCCAGGACGCGGGCAACACGACGACGCTGGCGCATTACCTCGACCTCCTGGCCGGGGCGGGCATGCTGACCGGGCTGCCGAAGTACGCCGCCCGGGCCGTCCGCCAGCGCGGGTCGATCCCGAAGCTCCTCGTGATGAACACCGCGCTCATGACCGCCACCGCCGGCCTGTCGCCGGCCGAGGCCCGCGAGGACCGCGAGTTCCACGGCCGGCTGGTGGAGTCCGCCGTGGGCGCTCACCTGGTCAACGCGGCCGCCGGCGGGCTCGGCGAGGTCTTCTACTGGCGGGAGCGCAACCACGAGGTGGACTTCGTGGTGCGCGTCGGCCGCCGCGTGGTCGCGATCGAGGTCAAGAGCGGTCGGCGCCGCGACACGCTGCCGGGGCTGGGGGCGTTCGCTGAGGCGTTCCGCCCCACCCGCATGCTGCTGGTCGGCGCCGACGGCATCGCGCTGGACGAGTTCCTGTCCCGTCCCGTCGAGCACTGGGTGGGCTGACCGGGCAGGACCCGGTAGGGGCCGGACCCCTCAGAACAGCCCGCGGATCGCGGCGGCGATGTCCTGCTGGCTCGGGATGGTCGCCCGCTCCAGCGTGTCGTTGTAGGGCATGGGCACGTGGCGGGCGGCCACGCGGACGATCGGTGCGTCCAGGCAGTCGATCGCCTTCTCGCTGACCAGCGCCGCCACCTCGGCCCCGAAACCGCCGCGCTTGACCGCCTCGTGGGCGATGACGAGCCGCCCGGTCTTCTCCACCGAGCCGAGGATGGTCGCCTCGTCGAGCGGGTGGAGCGTGCGCGGGTCGATGACCTCCACGCTGAGCCCCTCCCGCTCGAGCTCCTCGGCGGCGGCCAGCGCGCGCTGGACCATCACCTGGGTGGCGACCACGGTGACGTCGCGGCCGGGGCGCTTGACCTCCGCCCGGCCGAGCGGGATCACGTAGGGCGCCTCCGGCACCGCGCCCTTCTGGGCGTAGAGCACCTTGTGCTCGAGGAAGATCACCGGGTTGTCGTCGCGGATGGCGGCGGCCAGCAGGCCCTTGGCGTCGTAGGGCGTCGAGGGCGCGACCACGACCAGGCCCGGCACGTGGACGAACCAGGCCTCCAGGCTCTGCGAGTGCTGGGCGGCCAGGCGGATGCCGCCGCCCTGCGGGCCGCGGATGACGAGCGGCACGGTGGGCCCGCCGCCGAGCATGAAGCGGAACTTGGCCGCCTGGTTCACGATCTGGTCCATCATGAGCGTGACGAAGTCGAAGATCTGCACCTCGACCACCGGCCGCAGTCCGGCGGCGGCGGCGCCCACGCCCATGCCGCAGAAGGTCGCCTCCGAGATCGGCGTGTCGCGCACGCGGTCCTCCCCGAAGCGCTCGCGCAGCCCGCGCGTGACGCCGAAGATGCCGCCGATCAGCCCGACGTCCTCGCCCATGACGAAC
>DATLZL010000047.1:0-7659 GCA_035574035.1 Binatia bacterium
TCCGGGCGCCGGCGGCGCCGGTGTGCCCGGCGCGCCGCCGGGCGGCGTCGGAGTGGACGAAGGCGTCCCGGCCGGGCGGTTCTGGGCGGCGGCGAGCGCCGGCAGGGTGACCAGGGCGGCGAGGGCGACCAGCGAGGCGAGGGACCGGTACCGCATCATGCGACTTCCTCCGGATGGGCGGCTACGAGGCCGCCGAATCCTGCTTGAGGCCCATGTCCTTGATCTTGTAGAGCAGGGCCCGGTAGCTGATCTTGAGCATCTTGGCCGTCTTCACGCGGTTCCAGCGGCACTGCTCGAGCGCGCGGCGGATCACCTGCCGCTCGGCCTCCTGCACGGCCCGGCGCGAGATCTCCTTGAGCGAGAGCCCCTTGGTGGCGGCGAACGGCTCCATCGCATCGGACGCCGCCGCCGGGACGACCGGGGCGGCGACGAGCGTGCGGGGCAGGGTGAGGTCCTGGAGCACGATCATGCGCTTGATGAAGTTCTCCAGCTCGCGGATGTTGCCCGGCCAGCCATACTGGATCAGGGCCTGCATGGCCTCGGCCGAGATCTCGGGCTCCGGGAAGTTGAACAGCCGCGCGTAGCGCTGCACGAAGTAGCGGACCAGACCCGGGATCTCCTCCCGGCGCTCCCGCAGCGGCGGGACCAGGATGTTGATCACGTTGAGCCGGTAGAAGAGGTCCTCCCGGAAGCGCCCGGCCGCCACCTCGCGGGCCAGGTCGCGGTTGGTGGCGCAGATGACGCGCACGTCGACGGTGATGTTGTGGCGGCCGCCCACCCGGGAGAACTCCCCATCCTGCAGGACGTGCAGCAGCTTGGCCTGCAGGGCGGGGTGCAGCTCGCCGATCTCGTCCAGGAAGATGGTCCCGCCGTCGGCGATCTCGAACCGGCCCGGCTTGCGCTGGTGGGCGCCGGTGAACGCGCCCCGCTCGTGGCCGAAGAGCTCGGACTCCAGCAGCTCGCGGGGCACGGCCGCGCAGTTGACCTTCACGAACGGCGCCCGCCGCCGCGGCGATCGGGCGTGGATGGCCCGCGCCACCAGCTCCTTGCCCACGCCGGTCTCGCCGCAGATGAGGACGGTGACGTCGGCGCGGGCGGCCTGCTCGACGATCGCCAGCACCTCGCGCATCGGCGGGCTCACCAGCAGCGCCAGCTCGCGCTCCATCCGGGCGCCGTTCTCGTCGGGGGCGGCGGCGGGGGCGGGCGCCGGCTGGGGCCGCGGCCGGCCGGCCACGCTCTTGAGCACGTTCTCGAGGTCCTCGGCGGTGTAGGGCCGCCGCACGAAGTCGTCGGCGCCGGCCTGGATGGCCTCGACGATCTGGCTGCCGTGGCCGTTGTCGGCCACCATCACCACCGGCCCGATGTCGCCGGTCTCCTGCGCGCGGCGCAGCACGTCCACGCCCGACATGTCGGGCAGCCGGATGGCGATGAGCGAGAACACGAACCGGGACCGGCCGACCATCTCCAGCGCTTCCTCGCCGGAGGCGGCCAGCACCGGGGTGTAGCCCCAGTGGGCGAGCTGCGCGGCCACCCGTCGGCGCTGATCGACGTCGCTCTCCACGATGAGGACCGGCCGCTCGCCGCCGCTCACGAGCGGCCCGGGGGTCGGGTCGAAGCTGGCGAACTTCATGGCGTTCTTCCCCTGGTCATCGCAAAAGACGTGCCGGACCTGTGCAGGCCGGTTTCACGCTCGACCCGGCCGCCCGGCGGCGGCACGGTGGGTGCTGTCGTGCCCGATCTGTGAAAGGCTTTGTCGAGCATCTAGCCGGGCCGCCGACCGCTGAGCACGAACTTCACGGTGTCGAACAGGATGCGGAGGTCGAACAGGATGGACATGTGCTTGATGTAGTAAAGGTCGTAGCAGAGCTTGCGGGTGACTTCCTCGATGGACATCGAGTAGCCCGCCCGCACCTGCGCCCAGCCGGTCAGGCCCGGGCGCACCTCGTGGCGCAGGTTGTAGTAGGGGATCACCGCCGAGAAGGTCGCCACGTTCTCGGCCATCTCGGGCCGGGGGCCGACCAGGCTCATGTCCCCGCGCAGGATGTTGATGAACTGGGGGATCTCGTCGAGCCGGTAGCGCCGCAAGAAGGCCCCGATGCGGGTGACGCGGCTGACGTTGTCGCGCACCACCGTGTCGGGCTCGGCCGCCGAGGCCACGCGCATCGTGCGGAACTTGATGAGCCGGAACAGCCGGCCGTTGAGGCCGACCCGCTCCTGGATGAAGAACACCGGCCCCGGCGTCTCCAGCTTGATGGCGACGGCCACCAGGGCCATGAACGGCGCGGCCGCGACCAGCGCCACCAGCGCGATGACCACGCTGAGGACGCGCTTGACGAGCAGCTGGCCCGGCGTGACCCGGAAGCCGTCGCCGAAGATCAGCCCGCTCGGCGTCAGCGCCTCGACCGCCAGCCGGCGGTTCAGGCGCTCGTAGACCTGCGGACCTTCCTCGATGCGGACGCCGCGGACGCGGCAGGCCAGCAGCTGGGCGACCGGCAACCGCCCGCGACGGTCCGGCATGGCGACGATGATGTGGTCCGGACGGTGGCGGCGCACGACGTCGGCGACGTCGTCGTAGTCGCCCAGCCGCGCCACGGGCAGGCGGGTCCCTCGGGCGTCGTCGCCCAGGACGCCGAGCAGGCGCACCGGCAGGTCGGGGCGGGCGGCGATCTGCTCGGCCAGTTGCAGGGCCAGCGAGCCGGTGCCGAGGATGACGACGCGCTGGCAGAACGGCTCGCGCTTGGCCAGCCCGTAGACGCCGGCCCGGATGGCCACCAGCACCCCCAGGAGCAGCAGGAGCGAGTGGGAAGCCAGGTGCCCACGGACGATGGCTTCGGGGAAGGCCAAATAGGTCCCCGCCAGCAGCAGCGCGCTCCAGCCCACCGCGCGACAGAGGCGGGCGAACAGCGCGCCGAAGTCCTGGGGGCGCTCGAAGTCGTAGAGATCGCAGAAGTAGAGACAGGCCAGGCAGACGGCGACGATCAGTCCGGCCCGCGCCACGAGGCCCGCGACCGGCTCGTCAGGGGTCGGGGACCACGACGCCGTCGCCACGATTCCCAGGATGCCGATCGTGGAGAGCCCCTCGAGCCAGGCCAGCCGTTGCGCCAGCGACATGCGTGTGATCGCTCTTTCCGCGTCCGGGCCTTGTAAAGTCGGCCAGTGATCGGCAGAGCGCAAAGGAGGTGCCAACGACCTCGGCGCACCGGCGCGGCCGCGCCCTGCGCGTGTTTCGTCGGGTTCGGGGCGTCGGCGGTGCCGATTCGCCCGGCAAGGGGGGAACGAATTGGGGAAGCCACCCACCGGCCTGCGCAAACCGCTGCAGCCCGGCTGGGCGACCGTTGCTCGAGTTACTCGAAGCGGATCGGGTAGCCGAACTGGACGCCGATCCAGAGCCGGTTCTGGTCGACGTCCCGGGCGAGCGAGGTGGGCGTTCCCGGCGCCACCCGGCTGTCGGAGCGTTGCAGGAAGAAATTGTAGGCGGCCACCAGGGCCAGCCCCTCGCGGAACCGGTAGGTGGCCTGGATGGGCAGGACCACGGTCCACAGATCGATCTCGTCCCCGCGCAGGGACTCACGCATGGCCCAGCGGGGACCGGCCTCGACGACGAGCCCCCGCATCAGCGTCGTGAGCTGAGCGGTGACGCCGATCGAGTGGTTGACCGTCACGCCGCCGAGCCCGCCGGCGGTGCCGACCACCCGGGCCGCGTCCACGCCCAGGTTGCCCCAGCGGAACGCCTGGGAGAGCGAGGCGGTGAAGGTGGGCGTCACCACCAGCTCGTCGTCCTCCTGCACGAAGGCGGGGCCGGCGGCCAGGCGGCCGCTCAGCGTCTCGGTGAACCGGTAGGCCACCGCCAGCCGCGGCATGTGGGCGGTGGCGTCGTCGGCCCGCTCGACCTCGAAGTGCCGGAAGGCGTACTCGGCGCCGCCGGTGAGCCGCGGTGTCAGCGTGCGGTCCAGGCCGAGGTCGACGCCGTAGGTGTCCGAGTCGCGCAGCAGCTCGCTGTCGTAGCGCTGCACGATCCACGACACCCCGCCGCGCACGCGGGTGAGCCGGTCGAGCTGGTACGACGCGCCGAGCCCCAGCGAGTTCGACCACGCCTGATCCCGGCCGGTCGCCACCTCGTCGGGCGCCAGCAGGTTGGTGTCGGTGCTGAAGGTGAACGCCTCGGTCGCGTTCAGCGTCAGCCGGGGAGTGACGTCCCAGCGGGCGTCGGCGGCCAGGTTGTGGTGGTTGAAGGCGCCGCTGCGCTCCGGGTGGCGCGCGAAGATGTCGGCGGTGAAGCTGTAGGCCGCCGCCAGCCGGTGGGTCGCCCCCTCCGCCTCGAAGAGGAGGCCCGGGGTGATGCGGGTGATGAAGTCCCACTCCTTGCGGTCGTTGTCCAGGAAGATGTTGTCGTTGAACTCCTCGACGATCGTTACGAACGGCGTCAGGGTCATCGGCGCCCGGCGCGCCTCGGTCAGGCGCTGAGGGTCGACCGGCCGGCGGAGGGTCTGAGCCCCCGCCGAGGCCGGGCCGATCAGCGCCCACGCCGACACGCCGGCGATCAGCAGGAAGCTCAGAAGGCGGGCAGGCACGGCCCCCTCTTTACCACACCTGGTCGCCGCCGCGAAAGCCTCCCGGCGAGCCGCCCTCACTCGAGGGCCAGCCGGCGCAGCGCCAGCTGGTAGTGCGTCAGCGGTGCGGGCTTCTCGATCACGTCGACCGCCCCCAGGCGCTTGACCTGCTCGACCTCCTCCGGGGTGGCGTGCCCGGTGATGATCACCACCGGCAACGACGGCCGCAGCCGGCGCACCTCGGCCAGGACATCCAGGCCGTTCATTCCGGGCATGGAGACGTCGAGGAAGACCGCATCGGGCTCCTGGGGGTGGATCCGCCGGAGCGCCTCCTCGCCCGAGGTGGCGATGCTGGCCTGGTGGCCCTCCCGTTCCAGCGAGCGGGCGAGGATCTCGGCCACTTGCGGCTCGTCATCCACGATGAGAATTCTCATGCCCTCCTCCTTGTTGTAAGAACGCGCATCGGCATGGTGGTAACAATTACAAGGAAAGGCGGCTCCCCGAATGCCCGGCGAACGCAACTCCGTGTAGTCATTGCGAACGGCCGCTGACGAAATCCATGGCATCTTCCGTGCACTTTCCTTCATACGTCCGCCACCGTCCCACGGCGGACCAGGGGGACGCAGAAATGATAGAGGGGCTCAGCCTCTGCACCAGCCCGAAGATGCAGGCCATCCGCGACCTCATCGCCAAGGTCGCGGCCACGAACACGACCGTCCTGTTGCGGGGCGAGAGCGGCGTCGGCAAGGAAGTGGTGGCCCGGGCCATCCACCGGGCCTCGCCGCGGGCGCAGCGCCAGTTCCTCAAGGTCAACTGCGCCGCGCTGCCGAGCGAGCTGCTGGAGTCCGAGCTGTTCGGCCACGAAAAGGGCGCCTTCACCGGCGCCTACCGGCAGAAGCCCGGCAAGTTCGAGGCGGCCGACGGCGGCACGCTCATGCTGGACGAGATCGGCGAGATGCCGCTGCGCCTGCAGGCCAAGCTGCTGCACGTCCTGCAGGACGGGGAGTTCTCGCGGGTGGGCGGCGAGAAGGTGATCGGCACCGACGTCCGGCTGATCGCCTGCACCAACCGCGACCTGGAGGCGGCCATGCGCGCCCACCAGTTCCGCGAGGACCTCTACTACCGGCTCAACGTGATCGAGATCCGCATCCCGCCGCTGCGCGAGCGCCGCGAGGAGATCCCCGGACTCGTCGATCACTTCCTGACCAAGTTCAACGTCCAGTTCGGGCGCAAGGTCGAGATCCCGCCCGACACGCTCCGGCTGTTTCTCGAGTATGACTGGCCCGGCAACGTGCGGGAGCTCGAGAACGCCGTCAAGCGGATGGTGGTGCTCGGCACGCCCCGCACCGTCCACCAGGAGATCGCCGGCCATCTGGGCCGCGGCGGCCGCCGGGTGGGAACGGTGCCGGAGGCGGTGGGAGGCGTCGGCCTCGACCAGCCGATCAGCCTCAAGGAGATCGCCCGGCAGGCCGCCCGGGAGGCCGAACGGGTGGCGATCAAGGAAGTGCTGGACCGCGTGCACTGGAACCGGGCCAAGGCCGCCCGGCTGCTGCAGATCAGCTACAAGGCCCTCCTCTACAAGATCGTGCAGTGCGGGCTGGTGACGCCCGAGGACCGCAAGGAGGTGGAGCGGCCGGGCCGTGCTTCCAGCCCGGCCGTCCCGGAGCCCGAGGACGAAGCGGTCGCCTCCTGACACTACGCGCGGCGGCGGCGCCCGGCGACCAGGCGCTCGCGCACGGCGAGGGCGGCCAGGAGGACGCAGTAGCGGAGCACTCGCCAGGTGGTCATTCGGTCACCGCTCTCGTGAGCAACCCGCGTGCCCGTCCTGCTGGCGCGGAGTTAGCCGCGTCGCCCGGACCGGGCGGCGGAAATTCCGTTCCTGATCCGGCCAGCAGGTTGCCCTGGCCCGACCCCCGCCCGGACCGCGTGTTACCCTAGGCCGCGATGCTGGACATCGGCCTCCAGGAGATGCTGTTGATCGGCATCGTGGCCCTCCTGGTGTTCGGCCCTTCGAAGCTTCCCGAGCTGGGCCGGATGGTGGGCCGGTTCCTGCGGGAGTTCCGCCGGGCCAGCGACGAGTTCCGCTCCACGGTCGAGACCAACCTCCACATCCACGATCCCGACCCGCCGGGAACGCCGGCGGAGACCGACGCCGCTGCGGCCACGGCGCCGCTGCCCTCGGAGACCGAGCCGGCCTGGACGGATCCGGCGGACACACCGGTCGAGGTCGCCGACGCCGGCGAGCCCTTCTGCGGGGCACGCTCCGGGCGCCTCTTCCACCGCCGCACGTGCGCCTGGGTCACCCGCATCCCGGAGGTGGAGCGCGTCTACTGGAAGGAGGTCGCCGACCCGCGCGACCTGGGCCTCGCCCCGTGCCCGGTGTGCGATCCGGGATAGTTGACTGACTCAACACGAGTTGAGTATAGTGGCCGCGGCTCCAACCCGGTTCATGGCACGGAAGGAGGCGCGATGCGGGAGCTCACGGCCAAGCAGCGCGAAGTTCTGGACTTCATCCGCTCCTTCACCGCGGAACACGGCGTCCCACCCACCGTCCGGGAGATCGGCGAGCGGTTTCGCATCACGCCCCGGGCGGCCTTCGACCACCTGAAGGCGCTCGAGCGCAAGGGGGCGCTGCAGCGCCGGCCCAGCGTGCGGCGCACGTCGCGCGCGCTGGTGGCCGTCGGCGGCCCCGGCCACGCCGGCTACCGGCCCGTTCCCATCCTCGGACGCATCGCCGCCGGCGGCCCGCGGCTCGCCACCGAGGAGCGGGAAGGGGAGCTGCCCATCCTGGCCTCGTCCCTGCCCGGCGGGGGCGAAGACGTCTTCGCGCTGCGGGTGCGGGGCGACAGCATGATCGGCGCCCACATCTGCGACGGCGACCTGGTGCTCGTCCGCCGTCAGGACGGCGCGCAGCCCAACGACATCGTGGTCGCCTTGATCGAGAGCGACGGCCTCGAGCCGGAGGCGACGGTGAAGCGCTTCCTGCGCGACGGCCCCCGCGTCGTGCTCAAGCCCGAGAACCCGGCGCTGCGGCCCATCGTCGTCGACCTGCGCGAGCAGCACTGCCGGATTCTCGGCAAGGTCATCGGCGTCGTGCGAGGCATCGCGT
>DATLZL010000048.1:0-2090 GCA_035574035.1 Binatia bacterium
GGCAGGTACCGGGTCAGGAACGGGCCCAGACGGTTGGCGACGGCCAGCGGCAGCCGCTTCCAGAGGCGCCCGGCCAGCCGGAAGAGCGGCCGCGAGGGGCTCAGGTCGGGCAGGTCCCGGCCGCGCAGGAGCACGTACTGGTAGGGCAGCGGCACCGGCTCGAACCCCCAGTGGCGCTTGAAGTCGTAGGAGCCGGTGCCCTGGCGGCTCCGGCCGAAGTCGAAGACCCGGTAGCCCATGCGGGCCGCGTAGCGCATGAGCTCCCAGTACATGAAGTCGTTGACCGCCCACGGCCACGCTTCGCGCCGGGAGGCGCCGTAGTAGGGCAGCACCTGGTCCTCGTAGAAGAGCGTCAGCACGCCGGCCACCAGCCGCTCGTCCTTCCAGACGGTGAGGAGCTGCGATTCCTTGCCGAAGGCCTCGTGCACGGCCCGGAGCAGGCGACGGGGGAAGACGGGCGAGCCCAGGTTGCGCAGGCTCTCGGCGTAGATCGGGTAGAAGGCGTCGAGGTGGTCGCGGCCGATCTCGGCCCGCAGGCCGTGGCGGGCGCCCTGGCGGGTCATGCGCCGCTGCTTGCGCGGGATGGCCTGGGCGTTCTCCTCGTCGCTCTTGGAGATGGCGCGCGAGAAGGTCACGTAGAGCGACTTGATCGGCAGGCCCAGGCCGAGGTCCCGGCGCTGGCGGAGCTCCACGTACGCGGCGCCGAGGGAGCGGCCCAGCCGGCCGGCGGCCTCGACCAGCGCGTGGCGGGCGGCCGGCGAGGCCGAGCAGACCCCGCCGTAGACCGCGTAGGGCACGGAGATCAGGGCCCGGCCGCCCAGAAGACCGCGGACCTCGAACAGCGGCAGCACGCCGGCGATGCGCCGGCCGTCCCGGGCCATGAGGTAGTGGGACCGGAGGCCGTAGGTCTCCTCCACCGCGCGCTTCCAGGCCGTGAGGTGGAAGGGCGAGCCGTCGTCCGCGCCGCGCACGAACGCGTCCCACTCGAGAGCCTCGGCGCCGAGCCTAGCGACGTCCATGCTCGAGCAGCGTGCGCACGATGCGGGCGGCGGCCTTGCCGTCCCAGAGGTCGGGCAGCCGGCCGGCCGGCCAGCGGCCGCGGCGGATGTCGGTCCAGGCGGCCGTGATCCGGGCGGCGTCGGTGCCGACCAGCCGGTTGGTCCCCTGGGTGAGCGTGATCGGTCGCTCGGTGTTCGGCCGCATGGTGAGGCAGGGGATGCCGAGGGCCGTCGTCTCCTCCTGCACCCCGCCGGAGTCGGTCAGCACGCAGGCGGCGTTGGCCATCAGGTGGACGAAGTCCAGGTAAGCGAGCGGCTCCACCACGTGCAGGCCGTCCAGCACGCCGGCCGGCACGCCGTCCAGGTGGCCGCGCGTGCGGGGGTGGACCGGGAACACGACCGGGACGTCGCGGCGCACGGCGACGATCGCCTGCAGGCTCCGCGTCAGCGCGCCGGCGCCGTCCACGTTGCCCGGCCGGTGCAGCGTGAGCACGGCGAAGCGGCGGGGCTCGAGCCCGAGCGCGTCGAGGATCGTCGAGCCGGCCGCCCGCTCGCGGTAGCGGAACAGCGTGTCGATCATCACGTTGCCGACCGGATGGATGCGCTCGGGGCCCACTCCCTCCCGCATCAGGTTCTCGTCGGCCGAGGGCTCGGTCGTGAAGCAGTAGTCGGAGACGGCGTCGGTCAGGATCCGGTTGATCTCCTCCGGCATCGTGCGGTCGAAGGAGCGCAGCCCCGCCTCGACGTGGGCCAGCGGCACCGGCGTCTTGGCCGCCACCAATGCGGCGGCCAGGGTGGAGGTCACGTCGCCGACGACCAGCATGAGGTCCGGCCGCTCCGCCGCCACCACCGGGCTCAGGCGGGCCATGATCTCGGCCGTCTGCACGGCGGCCGGGCCGGAGCCGACGTTGAGGTTGACGTCGGGCTTGGGGATCTCGAGGTCGCGGAAGAACGCCTCCGACATGGCGAGGTCGTAGTGCTGCCCGGTGTGGACCAGCCGCGGCTCGAGCTCCGGGTGCAGCCGCATCTCGGCCATGAGCGGCGCCACCTTGACGAAGTTGGGCCGCGCGCCGACGACGGTCATGACCTTCA
>DATLZL010000049.1:0-8054 GCA_035574035.1 Binatia bacterium
CCGGAGCGGGTGCTACGGTCAAGTCGGCTCAGAGAGCTCCAAAATCCATGGCGAAGCTTCACCTGATCACGTACGGCTGCCAGATGAACGAGTATGACTCCGAGCGCGTGGCCGGCCTGCTCAAGCAGCAGTCGTACGAGCTGACGGACCGCGAGACCGACGCCGACCTCATCCTCCTCAACACCTGCGCCATCCGCGAGAAGTGCGAGGACAAGGTGTTCTCCAAGCTCGGCGAGCTGCGGCGCCTCAAGGCGCGCCGGCCCGAAGTGATCGTCGGGGTGATGGGCTGCCTGGCCCAGCTCCACCGTGAGGAGATCGTGCGGCGGGCGCCGGTCGTCGATCTGGTGTTCGGCTCGCCGGCCATCGCGCGGGTCGGGGAACTGGTGGAGCGGGCCCGGCGGCAGCGCCCCGTGCTGGAGACCGGCGAGGCGCCGCTGGTGAAGATCACCGCCCGGCCCGACGGGGCGCCGCGGCTCAAGGCCTATGTCACCGTCATGGAGGGCTGCGACAAGCACTGCACGTTCTGCGTGGTGCCGGTGACGCGCGGGCGGCAGCGGAGCCACACGCCGGAGGCCGTGCTGGCCGAGGTGCGCGGTCTGGCCGCCGAGGGCTGCCGGGAGGTGACGCTCCTGGGCCAGACGGTGGAGATGTACGGCCGGGACCTCGATCCGCCGACCGACCTGGCCGCCCTGCTGGCGGCGGTGGACTCGGTGCAGGGGATCGTCCGCATCCGCTTCACCACCTCGAACCCGTTCAACTTCACTTCCCGGCTCATCCACGCCATCCGCGACCTGCCCAAGGTCTGCGAGGCGGTGCACCTGCCGCTGCAGTCGGGCTCCGACCGCATCCTGGCCCGGATGAATCGCGGCTACACGCGAGGCCGGTACCTGGAGCTCGTCGCCGAGCTGCGGGAGGCGGTGCCCGAGGTCGCTCTGTCCACCGACCTGATCGTCGGTTTCCCCGGGGAGACCGAGGAGGACTTCCAAGCCACGGTGGAGGCGGTCGAACAGGTCGGCTTCGACAACGTCTTCGTCTTCCGGTACTCGCCGCGGCCGGGCACGCCGGCGGCCGCGATGCCGGACCAGGTCCCGCTCGAGGTGAAGGCGCGGCGCAACAGCCGCCTGCTGGAGGTCGCCGGCCGGGCGGCGGCGGCGCGCAGCGAGCGGCTGCGCGGCCGGGTGGTGGAGTTGCTGGTGGACGGCCGCGCCCGGAAGAACCCGACCGAGCTGGCCGGCCGCACCCGGTGCAACCGCGTGGTGAACTTCGAGGGCGACGGCCGCGTGGACGTCGGCGACCTGGTCCACGTTCGCATCACCGATGTGCTGCCCCACAGCCTGCGGGGGACCCTGACGGCCCTGGCGGAGGAGAGCGTATGTTTGTCGAGATGAAGGTGCGCGGGCTGGCCCTCGATCCGCTGTCCAACATGCCGATCATCATCCTGCGGGACGAGGAGGACAAGCGCTCGCTGCCCATCTGGGTCGGCATCTTCGAGGCCAACGCCATCGCGCTGGAGCTGGAGAAGATCTCCACCCCGCGCCCGATGACCCACGACCTGATCAAAAACATCCTGGAGGCGGTGGAGGCGCGGGTGGTGAAGGTGGCGGTGACGGACCTCAAGGAGAACACGTTCTTCGCCGTGCTCCACCTGCAGCTGGCCGGGGCCGAGTACACCGTGGACTCCCGCCCCTCGGACGCGATCGCGCTGGCGCTGCGGGTCGGGGCGCCCATCTACGTGGACGAGGAAGTGGTGCGCAAGGCCAAGAGCCTGGAGGTGATCCCGGCCCCGGAGGCCGAGACGCTCAAGGCCGACGATCCCGACAAGATCCGGGAGTGGCTGGGCAGCATCAAGCCGGAGGATTTCGAGAAGTTCAACAAGGCCTGACGGCGGGCCGGCGCCGTGCGCGTCGCGCTGTTCACGAACAACTACCTGCCGTTCTGCGGCGGCGTCACCACCTCGGTGGAGACGCTGCGGCAGGGCTTGGAGGCCCGGGGCCACGAGGCGTGGGTGTTCGCCCCGCGCTTCCACGGCGGCCCGCCCGACGGCCCGCGCGTGCTCCGGTACCCCTCGATCCCGGCCCTGACCTACCCGGCGTTCCCGCTGGCGGTGCCGTGGTCGCGGCGCCTGGCCCGGGCCGTCCGCCGGCTCGAGGTGGACGTCTTCCACGCCCACCACCCGTTCCTGCTCGGGCCGGCCGCGCGGCGCCTGGCCCGGCGCCTGGGCCGACCGCTCGTCTTCACCTACCACACGCGCTACGACAAGTACGCCCACTACGTCCCGCTGCGGCGCAGCCTGGTGGAGACGGCCGCCGTCCGGCTGAGCACGCGGTTCGCGGCCGCCGCCGACGCGGTGATCGCTCCCTCGGCGCTGATCCGGGACGAGCTGGTGGCGCGCGGCGTGCGCCGGCCGATCGCCGTGATCCCCACCGGGGTGGACCTCGCGCGCTTCCGTCCCGCCGAGGACCGGACCGCTGCCCGGCGGGCGCTCGGGTTGCCGGAGACGGGTTGGCTCGTGCTCTACGTGGGGCGGCTCGACCGCGAGAAGAGCGTCGAGCGGGTACTGCTGGCGTTCGACCGCGTGGCCGGCACGGTGCCCGACGCCCGGCTGCTGGTGGTGGGAGCCGGGACGCAAGGCGCGCGGCTCCGCCGCCTGGCGGCGACGCTGGCCGCCCGGGCCCGCATCGTCTTCCTCGGCGTGCGGCCGCACCCGGAGGTGGTGCCCTGCTATCAGGCCGCCGACCTCTTCCTGTTCGCTTCCGAGACCGAGACCCAGGGGCTCGTGCTGGCCGAGGCCGCTGCCTGCGGCCTGCCGGCGGTCGCGGTCGCGGCACCGGGCTGCGAGGAGGTCATCCACGACGGGCGCACGGGGCTGCTGACCAAGAGCGATCCGGCCGCGCTGGCCGAGGCGGTCATCGGTCTGCTGCTCGACGACGGCCGTCGACGGGCGATGGGGCGTCTCGCCCGTCAGGTGGCGGAGCGCGACTTCGACGTCCGCCTGCAGATCGACCGGACGCTGGCCGTGTACACCGAGGCCCGCGAGCGCCTGGCGCGCAGCGCCCGCTGAGCACGGCCGAGGATCGGATGGTCGAGGGCCGTCAGGGCATGGCGGGGGCGGTCCCGGCCCCCGGAGGCGCGGGGCCGGCGCCCGCGGCGGGCCCGGGGAGACCGCCGCGCGTGATCCGCGTGCACTTCCGTGACGAGTGGGCGGCGCCCGGTGCCGGCCTGTTCGCCCCCGACCCCCGCGTGCGGACGCTGCGCCGTGTACTGGTCAGCTATCCCGACGTGCGCCACATCCTGCCCGACCGCATCAGCCTCGATCCCGGCGTCGAGGACAAGGTCGTCGATACGGTGATCCAGTTCCTGCAGCGCCAGCAGTGGCTGGTCAGGGCGGTGGAGCGGGCATGAGCCAGCCGGCGGGTCGCCGCCGCGAGGCCTACGAGCGCCTGCAGTCCGAGATCGCGCGGGAGAAGGCCGCCACCCTGGGCCGGGCGGGGGAGCGGCTGCAGGCGGCGCTGGACGAGGCGTGGGCCCTGCTGGCCCGCCTCGAGCAGGCCCCGCCCGCAGAGCGTGGCGGGCTGCTGGCCGCCTACCGCCGGGCCCGCGATCGGGCCGTCCAAGCCCGCCTGACTCTCATCATCCAGCGGGAGGCGATCGGGTTGCGCCAGCACCGCATCGTGGACCAGCAGTTTCCCGAGCCGCCGCGCCGGTGATCTGGGACCCGGCCGCCGAGACGCAGGACCCGGGGAAGAGGGCGGCGCTCCAGCTGGCGCGGGTGCGGCAGACCGTGGCCTGGGCGGCGGCGCGAGTGCCCTTCTACCGCGAGCGGCTGGCCGGGGTGGAGGTCCGATCGCTGGAGGACCTGGCCCGGCTGCCGTTCACCCGCAAGAGCGACCTGCGCGACCATTACCCCTTCGGGCTGCTGGCCGTGCCGCGCGAAGACCTCGTACGCGTGCACGCCTCGTCCGGCACCCGGGGCAAGCCGACGGTGGTCGGCTACACCGCGGAGGACCTGGAAGTCTGGCGCGAGGTGATGGCCCGCGTCATGACGGCGGCCGGCGCCCGGCGCGGCGACCTGCTCCATATCGCGTTCGGGTACGGGTTGTTCACCGGCGGCCTCGGCTTCCACCAGGGTGCCGAGCGTCTGGGCCTGACCGTCGTGCCGGCCTCGTCGGGTCAGACGGTGCGCCAGTGCCTGCTGCTGCGTGACCTGCAGCCGGCCGGGCTCTGCGCCACGCCCTCCTTCGCGCTGCACATCGCCGAGACGCTGGCCGCGGAGGGCGTCCCGCCGGCCGGTCTGGGCCTGCGGTACGGGATGTTCGGGGCCGAGCCCTGGACGGAGGCGATGCGCCGGGCGATCGAGGCCGGTCTCGGCCTGCGGGCCTACGACATCTACGGCCTGAGCGAGATCGTGGGGCCCGGCGTCAGCGGCGAGTGCGAGGCCCGCGAGGGCCTGCACGTCGCCGACGACCACTTCCTGCCCGAGGTGGTCGATCCCGCCAGCGGCGAGCCGCTGGACGCCGGCCGCCCGGGCGAGCTGGTCCTCACCACGCTCACCAAGCGCGGGCTGCCGCTGATCCGCTACCGGACGGGCGACATCACGGCGCTCGAGCCGGCCCCCTGCCGGTGCGGGCGCACCTCGGTCCGCATGCACCGCCTGATCGGCCGCGCCGACGATATGCTGGTGATCAAGGGGGTCAACGTGTATCCCTCGGAGGTGGAGGCGGCGCTGCTGGGCCTGCCGGAGCTGGCGCCCCACTACCTTTTGGTGGTGGACCGCCGGGCGGCGCTGGCCCGGATCGAGGTGCAGGTGGAGCCGACCGCGGGCTTCCTGGCCCGGGTCGGCGGCCTGGATGACGGGCACCCGGAAGTGGCGGCGCTCCGGACGCGGGTGGCGGGTGGCTTTCAGGCGGCGCTGGGGCTCGCGGTGGAGGTGCGCGTGATGCCCCCGGGAGCGCTGCCGCGGTCCGAGGGCAAGGCGGTCCGGGTGGTCGAGCGAACCTGACGGAGGACGGCCATGGTCGACGTGGAAGCCAGGATGATGGAGACGATCCGGAGCGGCGGCCGGCTGGAGTCGGCCGAGGAGATGACGCCCGAGTACCGGGAGCTGCTGATCCACCTGATGACGATGCAGGCCGACTCCGAGCTGGCCGGAGGGTACGGCTACGTGCCCTGGATCACCAAGGCGCCCACGGTGGAGGAGAAGCACGTGGTGGCGCAGATCGTCAAGGACGAGATCCGGCACGCGACGGTCATGTACGGCCTGCTGGCCGATCTGGGCTTCGACGTCGACAGCCACGTGCAGCGGCACGACGAAATCTTCACGCTCCGCATCGACCCCGACGCCGACCTCGGGACCCGCCGCATCACCACCGACAAGCGCGTCAACATCTTCTACTACCCGATCGAGACCTGGGCCGACTTCGTCTTCTTCAACTTCTGCATGGACCGCGGGGCCGGCCACCAGCTGGAGGACGTCCGCCACTGTTCGTACGGGCCGTGGGTGCGGGCGATCGAGGGAATCTTCAAGGAGGAGAAGTTCCACATCCGCCACGGCGAGTACTGGGTCAAGCGCCTGGCCGAGGATCCGGCCACGCACGACGAGGCCCAGGCGACGTTCAACAAGTGGTACCTGCGGACCATGAACATCTTCGGCCGCCCGGGCTCGGCCAAGAACCAGCGCTATCGGGAGCTGCGCCTCAAGATCCGGGACAACGACGAGGTCCGACAGGCCTTCGCCCGGGAGGTGAAGGCGCTCTGCGATCAGTTCGGGCTGACCGTGCCCGAGTGGACGCCGCGGTGGTCCGAGCTGCCGGAAGAGGCGCACATTCCCGGCTGAGGCACCGGGCGCTCAGGCGGCCTCGCTGACCGAGTAGCGCCGGCCGCGCCAGTCCACCCGGCGGCGCCAGCGGAACCAGGCCAGCGAGGCCAGTCCACTCCCCACCAGGGCGGCCACGGCCAGGGGATGGGTCACCGCCAGCCAGACCGGATATCCCGCCCGCCGGTCGGCGAGCCAGCGCGGGCCGATGCCGAGGGCGACCTCGACGACGGCGAGGCCGAGCCGGGACGTCTCGCCTCCGCCCGAGGCCAGGCCGATCGCCAGCCAGAGCGGGGGCAGGACCCATGCCCCGCCGAGCAGCGCGAGCGCCAGGACGAGGAGCGCGCTGGAGCCGAAGAGCAGGGGCAGGAGCGTGCGCGCGTTGGCCCGGCAGGCCTCGGCCAGGGTGGCGTGCGGCTCGCTTGCCAGCAGGGCGGCGCCGTCCAGCAGCCGAACTCGGTAGCCCAGTCCGGCCAGGTGGCGCCCAAGCGCGGCGTCTTCGGCCAGGGCGCCCCGGACGGCGGCAAACCCGCCGCTGGCGGCGTAGACGTCGCGCCGGAGGGCCACGAACTGACCGTTCACGGCCGCCAGGGGCCGGAAGGCCGTGAGCCAGGCCGGGACGAAGCTGAGGGCGGCCCAGTTCTGGAGCGCCACCAGCGCGAGGACGGTCGGCCGGGCTGCGCGGTGCCTGGGGACGGCCGAGACGACGTCGCAGTCGCCGAGCAGCCGGCCCGCCGCGGCCCGGAGCGTCGACGGCGCCGGGACCACGTCGGCGTCGGCGAAGACCAGGAGCTCGCCACGCGCCTCGCGGGCCAGGTTGTGACAGGCCCACGGCTTGCCGCGCCAGCCGGGCGGCAGCGCACCGCCGCGGAGCAGCCGCAGGCGTGGGCTCGAGCCGGCCACGGCGGCGACCCGGGCCGCGGTGTCGTCCTCGGAGTCGTCGTCGAAGACCAGAACCTCGTAGTCGGGGTAGTCCTGCTCCAGCCAGCCGCGCAGTGCCGGGCCGATGCGACGCGCCTCGTTCCGGGCCGGGATCAGGACCGACACGCGCGGCCAGCGCGGCGCGGGGCCCGCAGCCGGCGGTGCCAGGCGGGGCCAGACGAGGTGGTTGAGCAGGGCGTGCAGCGCCGCCACGGCCAGTACAGCCAGGATGGCGGCGTGGAGGGCGACAATCACCGGGGGCCAGAACTTGACATAATGCCCCTTATCGGAAGTCCAGCCGAGCACACTGGCCGGTAGGACCTCATGGCCGGCGGCCGGCCACGAGGCGCTCGACCGCCTGCACAATGGCGCCCCGGCCGATGCCGTACCGCTCCAGGAGCTGCTGCGGGCGGCCGCTGCGCGGCAGCTCGCGCACCGCCAGCCGGTGCACGACGACCCCCGCGTCGCCCACAGCCTCGAGCACCGCCGAGCCGAGCCCACCCTCGGCGTAGTGGTCCTCCACCGTCAGCAGCGCTCCGGTCTCGCGCGCCGCCTCGAGCAGCCCGGACCGGTCCACGGGCTTCACGGAGTACAGGTCGATCACCCGCACGGCGAAGCCCCGGGTGGCGAGTTCGTCGTGGGCGGCCAGCGCCTCGTGCAGCGTGACCCCGGCGGCGACGACCGTGAGCCGGTCGTGATCGGTCCTCCGGAGGACCTTGAGGCGGCCGATGGCGAACGTCTCGTCGGGCCCGTAGATCGCCGGTGTCTTCATCCTGGTCGTGCGGATGTAGGCCGGACCCTGGTGGGTCGCCGCCAGCTGCACGCAGGCGTCGGTGCTGACCCCGTCGGCCGGGTACAGGACGATCCCGCCGGGCAGTGCCCTGAACAGCGCCAGGTCTTCGAGCGCCATCTGAGAAGGGCCATCTTCACCGATACTTACGCCGGCATGGGATCCGCACAGCTTGAGGTTGCTCCGCGAGATCGCGGCCATCCGCACCTGGTCGGCGGCGCGTTCGAGGAAGCAAGCGAAGGACGAGGCGAACGGTAGCCAGCCGAGAGCCGCCAGCCCGGCTGCCATGCTCACCATGTTCTGCTCGGCGATGTAGGCCTCGATGTAACGGTCGGGGTACGCCTCGCGGAAGCGCTCGGCGTAGGTCGAGTTCTTGACGTCCCCGTCGAGCACCAGCAGCCGGGGCTCCATCGCCCCCAGGCGGACGAGCGCCTCACCATAGGCCTCCCGGGTCGCGATCGGCCGGGCAGCGGGGGCCGGCGGCCGCGCCGCGCCTTCGGAGGGCGCCGGCAGGCGCACCGCCTTGCCGCG
>DATLZL010000050.1:0-4116 GCA_035574035.1 Binatia bacterium
CCAGCCGCGTGCCGTGCTGGTCCAGGGCCTGCACGAGGAGGCGGGCCAGGAGGTAGAGCGCGGCCTTGGTGCCGACGGGCGCCACCAGGTTGACCACCGCCGGCGCGGCGTGTGTATAGGCGTCGGGCAGCCAGGTGTGCAACGGAAAGAGGCCGGCCTTGACAGCCAGGCCCACCAGCAGGAAGGCCGCGCCGCCGAGCAGGGCCGGCGAGCCGCCGAGGTCGGCGGCCCGCGCGGAGAGGTCGGCGAGGTTGAGCGTGCCCGTCACCGCGTAGAGCAGGCCGACGCCGAGGAGGTAGAACGAACCGCCCACGGTGCCGAGGACCAGGTAGCGGAAGCCGGCCAGCAGCGCGGGGCCACCCGCGCTCGCCACCAGCGCGTAGCCGGCGATGGCCGACAGTTCGAGAAAGACGAAGATGTTGAACAGGTCCCCGCTCACGACGATCCCTAGCAGGCCGCCGAGGAACACGAGCGCCAGCGCGTGGAAGGCCGGGCCGCCGGGCGGCGAGCCGGCGACGGCGAGGGTAACCGCGGCCGTGCCGCTGATGGTGACGGCCATGAAGGCGCTCAGGGGATCGAGCACCAGCTCGATGCCCCAGGGCGGGGGCCACCCGGCGAGGGCGTAGCGGACGCTCCCCCGGACCAGCACGAGCCCGAGGCCGGCCAGCGAGGCGGCCGCCGCGGCAGCCGAGGTCAGCCGGGTCAGCGCCGGCAGCCGGCGGGGCGCCCACAGCCCGAGCACCGGCGCCAGCATGGCCCCGAGCAGGCTCGTCACCACCGGGAGCACCGGCAGGTGGTCGGTCATCAGGCCTCGGGCTCCGCCGCCAGCCGCTCGGCCAGGCGCTCCTCCTCCACCGTCCCGTAGGCGGCGTGGAGCCGGATCAGGATCGCCAGCGCCACCCCGGCCGTCGCCACCATGACCACGATGGCCGTCAGCATGAGGGCGTGCGGCAGCGGGTTGATGTGGTGCCGGGCGTCGGTGGCGGGCCCGGCCACCACCGGCAGCGTCGCGCCGCGCTTGGCCGCCAGCAGGACGAAGAAGAGGATCACGCCGGTCTGGAAGATGGTCAGGCCCACGAACTTTTTCATGAAGTTGCCGTGGGCGACGGCGACATAGAGGCCCACCACGAGGAGGACGACGGCCACCCAGTAGGGCGTCACCGGGCCGGGGGCCGGTCGGCCAGGCGGGCGAAGATCACGACCAGCGCGGCCGCGACCGTCGCCGCCACGCCGACCTCCACGATCAGGATTCCCAGGTAACGGGCCCGGACCACGCCGATGCCGAGCGACAGGCCGGCGTAGTCCAGGAAGGCTTCGCCCCTCGCCAGCCCGGCCGCGCCGGCCGCCAGGTAGAGGAGCACGCCGCCGGCGCCGGCGGCGAGCCAGGCGCGCTCGGCGACCCGGGCCCCGGGGTGGTCCCTCCCGAGGGCGAGAGCACCCATGATCCAGACCGCGGCCAGGATGACGCCGGCCTGGAACCCGCCGCCCGGGCTGTAGTGGCCGTGCACCAGGACGTAGAGCGCGAAGAGCTGGGCCGGCGGCCTGACGAGCCGGACGAAGGTGGTGACGATGGCGCTGTCGTGCCGCTCGATCACGGGCCGTCCGGGCGGAGCAGCAGCCAGCACCCCAGCGCCGCGGTGAAGATGACCAGCGTCTCCACCAGCGTGTCGTAGGAACGGTAGTCGGCGAGCACGGCGGTCACCGCGTTGGGTGTGCCCGTCTCCGCCACCGCGCGCTCGAGGTAGCGGGGGGACACGTGGGTCGCGGGCGGCGCGGCCGGGTCGGCCCAGGGCGGCAGGGTGACGACGAGCGCCGCCAGGGCCAGGCCGGTGGCCGCGGCGACCAGCGCCGCCAGGCCCCGCAGGCGCCCCGGCGCCGGGGAGCGCCGGCGGGAGGTACGCAGGAGCGCGGCGAGGAAGAAGACGGTGGTGGCGCCAGCGCCCACCACCGCCTCGGTGAATGCTACGTCCACTGCGCCCAGGGCGGACCAGATCAGCGCCATGACGAAGCCGTAGGCGCCGAGCGCCAGGGCGGCGATCAGCAGGTCGCCGGCGTGCACGGCCACGCCGGCCAGCGCCAGCAGCAGGACGAACAGGCCGGCCAGCAGGCTGTCGCTCACCCGACCTCCCGCTGCCAGGGGCGGACGCCGAGGCGGAAGGCCGCGCGCCCGAGGGCGTGGGTGGCGGTGGGGTTGGCCAGGAACAGGAAGGCCGCGACGGCCAGGACCTTGACCGCCGTCAGCCCCGGCCCGGCCCACAGCGCCACCGCCATCAGCACGAGCACGACGCCCAGCGTCTCGGCCTTGCCGACGGCGTGCAGCCGCGTGTAGAAGTCGGGCAGGCGCAGCACGCCCACGGCGGCCACGGCGTGGAAGAACACGCCCGCGGCCAGCAGGGCAATCGCCAGCGCCCTCACTGTGCCTGCCCCGAGCGCTCGAAGTAGCGGGCGGCGGCGATCGCGCCGACGAAGGCGAGCAGCGCGTAGGCCAGCACGACGTCCACGAAGAGGTCGAGCCGCTCCCACACGACGCCCGTGAGCAGCAGCACCACCGCCGTCGTGGTCCCCACCGCGTTGACGCCGAGGATCCGGTCGAACACCGTCGGTCCCACCGCGATCCGGTAGGCGTAGGTGAGGGCCACGCCCAGCAGGGCCAGCGCCGCCAGCAGAAACGGGGTCGTGGTCACGACCGCCGGGGGAACAGGCGTTCGACGCGGCGGGCCATGGCTCCGCCGCTCAGGTCGGCGGCCGACCGGGCGGTCAGCGCGTGGACGACGAGCCAGGGGCCCTCGTGGTCGAGCGTCACGGTGCCCGGGGTGAGGGTGATCGAGTTCCCCAGCACCGTCACCGCCAGGTCGCCGGCCGGCGGGGCCGGCACGCGCACCACCACCGGGTCGATGGGCAGCGCCGGGTGGAGGACGACGCGGGCGACCTGCAGGTTGGCGCGGACGATCTCGCCCAGCAGCCAGGGCACGTAGGCAGCCAGGCGCGGCAGCGCCTGGAGGGTCTCGGTGACCACCGCGACGTCCCGGTTCAGCAGGGCGACGAGGGTCGCCGAGACGACCCCGAGCGCCAGGGAGAGCGGCGTGCGCGCCTCGCTCAGGACCAGCCAGAACGCCAGCAGCGCCGCCGCCAGGCCCGCCGTTGCCCTCATGCCGGTGCGCTCACCCCACCGTGAGTTTCAAGACCGTGATGATCGCAAAGGCGGCCAGCAGCATGCCGAGCGCGACGTAGATTCCCTCGTATCCGGACTTCGCCATCGCTGGATCCTCCGCAGGATCGGACCAGGATCGAACGTGGACCGGCCGCCGGCCGGCAGCCGGTCGGACGCGACGGGGCGAAGCCGGGCTACGCGTCGTCGCCCGACGGGGCGGGTGTTTCGGCGGCGGGTGCGGAACGGGGCGGTGCCGCCAGCCGCCGGGTGGGCCGGACGCCCACCGGGCGCGCCGGGCGAGGGGCCGAGGCCGGGACCAGGCCGGGCACCACCGGCGATGGCGGGGCCGCCGGCACCGCCACCACCGCCGCGCGGGAGGTGCGCTCCGGCCGCACCGCCTCCACCGAGCTGGCGGCGTCGAAGTTCACGGCGCCAGGCATCAGCGGGTTGGCGAAGTCGAGCGCGACGTAGACCAGGAGCAGCAGGGCCGGGACACGCCGCATCATCGCCGGGCATTCTAGCACCGCGTGCTATCCTGGGCCGGCATGACGGCCGGACGGCGGTACTTCGAGGACATCGAGGTCGGCGAGGAGTACGAGTCCCCAGGTCGCACGGTCACCGAGACGGACATCGTCCTCTTCGCCGGCCTGTCGGGCGACTACAACGTGCTGCACACCGACGCCGAGTTCATGAAGAAGTCGATCTTCGGCGAGCGCATCGCCCACGGCCTGCTCGGACTGGCCATCCAGTCCGGGCTCTTCTACCGGGCCGGCCCGGCCTACGCGACCCTGGCCTTCCTCGGCCTGCGGTGGAAGTTCAAGGCACCCATCAAGATCGGCGACACCATCCGGGTCCGGGCGCGGGTGACGGCCAAGCGGGAGACCAGCAAACCGGACCGCGGCATCGTCGTCGTGGAGCGGCAGGTGCTGAACCAGCGCGACGAGGTCGTCCAGGAGGGAGAGACC
>DATLZL010000051.1:0-2787 GCA_035574035.1 Binatia bacterium
CCGCTCCGGGGCGGCGGCGCCGTCCGTTATCGTCGCCTGCGAGCCCAGGCGCGGCAGCACCGACTCCAGCATCGGGTAGGGGTAGGCCAGCGCCAGCGGGCCGCTGGTCGGGCCCAGCCGGAGTCGGAACGTCGCCACGACCATGACCTCGTTGGGCGAGGTCACCTGAAGCGTCTGCGGGTTCGTCTCGATGCCGAGCGGCCGGCAGCCGCTCACCCCGGCGCGCCGCCAGGCCTGGCCGAGGTCGGCGAGGAGCCGGGCGCCGACCTGGTGAAGGATGGTCCGTTCGATCTCCGTGAACTCCCGCGGTGCCTCCGGGGCGTCGAAGCCGCCGCTGCCCAACACGCGCCGGAGCAGGACCGCCGTGGCCGGGTGGCCGATCTCCAGCACCGCCGTGCCCTGCAGCGGCTCCATGCCGAAGGTCACCAGGCAAGTCGGGGCGGTGACGGCGAGCTGGTACTCGCCGAACGGCGTCTGCTCGAGGCCGGCCAGCTCGAGATCGACGATGGCGCGGGCCAGACCGGGCAGCGAGACGGCGGCCAGCTTGGCGAAGTCCTCGTGGAGCAGATGGAGCCCGCGCACCTGGTCCTTGGTGACGCGGCTGGGCCGGCGGAAGTTGTAGGGGACGGCCCTGGCCTCCCGGCCGGTCCCCTCCGACACCGGCACGCTGCCGGTGCGCAGGGCGGCCACCAGCGCGTCGACCTGGTCCTGGGAGAGCGCCTCGCGAGCCCCCATCGGGCAGTCCCGGCTAGACCAGCACCTCGCCCTCGCTCTTGCTGGCCACCACGACTTCCCCCGCTTCCTCGAGCTCCCGCACCAGGCGCACGATCTGGCTCTGGGCGCGCTCGACGTCCCGCAGCCGCACCGGGCCCAGGAACTCGATCTCCTGGCGGAGCATGGCCTGCGCGCGCTCGGAGAGGTTGCGGAAGATCTGCTGGGTGACCTCGGGCGAGGCGGCCTTGAGGGCCAGGGCCAGGTCCTTCTGGTCGACGTCGCGGAGCAGCCGCTGCACGGAGCGGTCGTCCAAGCGGACCAGGTCGTCGAACGTGAACATCAGGCGCCGGATGTTGTCGGCCAGCTTGCCGTCGGCGGACTCGAGGGCGGCGAAGACCTGCTTTTCCACGCTCCGGTCCACGCGGTTCAGGATGTCGGCCGCCGTCCGCGGCCCCGCCGCCGGACCCAGGCTGCGGGCTGCGAAGCCGGCGGCCCGCCGCTCGAGGATGTGGTCGATGTGCTTGATGACCTCCGGCGGCACGCTTTCGAGCGTCGCCAGTCGCCGCACCACCTCCGCGCGCAGGGCCTCCGGCAGGTGCGTGAGCAGCTGGGCCCCGGTTTCCGCGTCCAGGTGGCCGAGCACGACCGCGATGGTCTGGGCGTCCTCGCGGCCCAGGAAGTCGGCCAGGTGCTTGACGTTGACCTTGCGCAGGGCCCCGAACGGCTGGGGCTGGAAGGACTGCTGCAGCCGGTCGACCAGGTCCCGGGTCTGTTCACGGCCGAGCGCGCGCTCCAGCACGTCCCGGACGTAGTCGAGCCCGCCCCCGAGCAGCTCGGGGTGGGCCTGGACCTGCCGGGTGGCCTCCTCGAGCACGCCCTCGACGATCTCGGGCTCGAGCTCGTGCGGCCGCGACAGCTCCACCGTCAGCGCCTCGATCTCCTCGGGCGCGAGGTGGCGAAGGACCTCGGCCGCGGTCTCGGCGCCGAGCGCCATGACGACCAGCGCCGCCCGGCGGGGCCCGGGGATGGTATCGAGCGCGGCGGATCTCATGCGCGCGGCTTGGCCAGGATGAGCCGGATCTTCTGGTGGAGTGTCTCGGGGTCGAAGGGCTTGACGATGTAGCCGTCCACCCCGGCCGCGATTGCCTGAACGATCTCGTCCTTCTGCCCCACCGCGGTGATCATCAGGACCGGCAGGTGCTGCAGCGCCGGCTGCGAGCGGATGGCCCGCACGAGCTCGAGGCCCGTCATCATCGGCATGGACCAGTCGGTGATCACGAACTCCACCCCATCGCGCTGGATCGCGGCCAGCCCGGCCTGGCCGTTCTCGGCCTCGAGCACGTCCTCGTACCCGATGGCCTTGAGCGCGTTGCGGATGATGCGGCGCATCGTCGCCGAGTCGTCGACGGTGAGGATCCGCATGGCCCGGCTCAGGTGCCGACGTCGTCCGCGACCAGGCGCTCGACGTCGAGCAGGACCACCAACCGGTCCTCGGCCTTGGCGATGCCCCGCACGGTGCCCCCGCCCGCACGGGCGGCGGCGGCCGGCGGGGGCTCGATGGCCTCCGGGACCAGATCGAGCACGTCGGAGACGCTGTCGACGGCCAGGCCGCACGGGTGGGCGCCGACCCGGACCACCACGATCACCGCTGCCTGGTCGTCCTGGGCCGGGGCCATGCCCAGGCGCAACCGGAGGTCGACCACCGGGACGATGGCGCCGCGCAGGTTCATGACTCCCCGCACGTGGCGCGGGGTGTTTGGCACCGGCGTGATGGCGGCGCCGCCCTTGATCTCCTGGACGGCCAGGATGTCGACGCCGTAAGCCTCGCCGTCCAGGGTGAAGGTGAGGAACTGCCCGCGGGTCGCCGTGTCGGTCATCGCCTAGAACTCCTCCGTCTCGTCCTCGCGGGCGCCGGCCGAGTTGTTGCCCGGCGCGGCGTGGGTGAGGACGGGCCGAGCCGCCAGCCGCGGGACTCCCGGCCGCACCGCCCGCTGGGCCGGGCGGGGCGCTGCCGGGGCCGGGCGGGATACCGGCGGGGCCGGGACCTCCGGGGCCGAGACCTCCGGGGCCGAG
>DATLZL010000052.1:0-5380 GCA_035574035.1 Binatia bacterium
AGCCCGACGATCTCGTCCTGTCGGTCTCGAAGATGTCGTTCGCGTTCGGGCTGGGCAACTCGCTCTACTTCCCGCAGCGCGTGGGCGCCGCCTCGGTGCTGGTGCCGGAGCGGCTGGAACCCCGGCGTGTCTTCGAGGTCATCGCGACCGAGCGTCCCACCGTGCTGTTCGCGGTGGCGACGGTGTACGCCCGGATGCTGCAGGTGCCGGACGTGGACCGGCGGGCCCTCGACTCGCTCCGACTCTGCGTCTCGTCGGGCGAGGCGCTGCCGCCGGCGGTGTTCGACGCCTGGCGCGAGCGCTTCGGGCTGGAGCTGGTCGACGTGGTGGGCTCCACCGAGGCGCTGCACGACTTCCTCGCCAACCGGCCCGGCGCCGCCCGCCGGGGCTCGGCGGGCCAGGTGATCCCGGGATTCGAAGCCCGCCTGGTAGACGACGAGGGACGCCCGGTGTCGACCGGCACCGTCGGCCACCTGCTGATCAAGGGCCCGACGACGGCACCGTATTACTGGCACCGGCGCCAGCGCACGCGGGCGACGATGCTGGGCGAGTGGCTGCGGACGGGCGACATGTTCTGGCAGGACGGCGACGGCTACTTCTACTTCGCCGGCCGCGCCGACGACATGCTGAAAGTCGGCGGTCAGTGGGTGGCGCCGGCCGAGGTCGAGGCCGCGCTCATTGCTCACCCGGCGGTGGTGGAGGCGGCGGTGGTGGGGCGGCCCGGCGCCGACGGGCTCACCCGACCGGCCGCCTTCGTCGTCCTGGCCCCCGGGCGGCCCGCCGGGCCCGAGGTCGTGGAGACGCTGCGGGCCTTCGTCCGCGAGCGCCTGCCCGGGTTCAAGGTGCCGGCCTGGATCGAGGTGGTGGACGAGCTGCCCAAGACGGTCACCGGCAAGGTCCAGCGCTTCCGCCTGCGCGGCTGATGCGTGCCGGGACCGCATGACGGAGGCCGGATGCGGGTGGTCGTCGAGCGGCTCAGCAAGGTCTACGCCGACCGCCGCGGCCGGCCGGTGGAGGCGCTGGCCGAGGTGAGCCTCACCGTCGCCTCGCAGGAGTTCGTCGCCCTGCTGGGGCCGTCGGGCTGCGGCAAGTCCACGCTGCTCCAGGTGGTGGCCGGCCTCACCGCCGCCACCGCCGGGCGCGTCTTCTTCGAGGACGCGCCGCCGGACCGGCCGCTCACGGCCATGGTGTTCCAGGAGTTCGCCCTGTTTCCGTGGCGCACGGTGCAGGGCAACGTGGAGTTCGGCCTGGAGGAGCTCGGCGTACCGCGGGCCGAGCGGGCCCGGCGGGCCCGGGCGCTCATCGAGATGCTCGGGCTCCGCGGCTTCGAGACGAAGTATCCCCACCAGCTCTCGGGCGGGATGCGCCAGCGGGTGGGCATCGCCCGGGCGCTGGCCGTGGATCCGGCGGTCCTGCTCATGGACGAGCCGTTCTCGGCGCTCGACGCCCAGACCCGGCGGCTGATGGAGGAGGAGCTGCTGGCGCTGTGGGAGCGCCGGCCGACCACCATCGTCTACGTCACCCACAACATCGAGGAGGCCGTCTTCCTGGCCGACCGGGTGGTCGTGCTCTCCCGGCGTCCGGGCCGCGTGCTGGACGAGATTCCCGTGCCCCTCGGGCGCCCGCGCACCGAGACCATGCTGGGCACCCCGGCCTTCCTCGAGACGAGCGAGCGCATCTGGGCCCTCATCAAGGACCAGGCGCGGGCGGCCCTCGTCCAGTGAGCGATCGCGGGGCGGTGAGGAGGTCGAGATCCCTTCGCCCGCGCGGTGGCGGCCTTTGCACCACCTCCGCCGCGCCAGAGCGATGACGGCGACCCGGCGGATCCCCGTCACCGACCGGACGCGGTTCCTGCGGCGTCCCGAGCACCGGACGCTGCGGGTGGCGGCGCTGGTAGGACTCGTCGTCCTGTGGGAGGCGCTCGCCCGGGCCGGCCTGGTGCCCGTGCTGTTCCTGCCGCCTCCGCTCGGGGTGCTGCGCGAGGCGTGGGCGATGACGGTGAGCGGGGAGCTCCTGACCCACCTGGGCGCCAGCCTGCAGCGGCTGCTCATCGGCTTCGCCGTGGGCGCTCTGGCCGGCGTGGCCGTGGGCGTGACGGTCGGCTTCTTCGCGGCGGCCGACGCCGTCGGCACGCCGATCATCGCCGCCACCTTTCCGATCCCCAAGATCGCCCTGCTGCCGCTGCTGGTCCTGTGGCTGGGGCTCGGCGAGCCCTCCAAGGTGGCCGTCATCGCCCTCGGCGTCTTCTTCCCCATGGCGATCAACACCGTGACCGGCGTGCGCGAGGCGGACCCGCTGCTGGTCCGGGCCGCGATCGCGTTCGGCAGCCGCCGGTGGAGCGTCATCCGCAAGGTCATCCTTCCCTCGGCGCTGCCCATGATCCTGGCCGGCCTGCGCCTGGGCGCCGGCACCGCGCTGCTGCTCCTGGTCGCGGCCGAGATGGTGGCGGTGGAGTCGGGCATCGGGTTTCTGATCCTGCACGCCGGCAACATCATGGCCACCACCAAGCTGATGGTCGGCATCGTCGTGCTGTCGGCGTTGGGACTGCTCTCCCAGTGGGGGCTGGCCCGTCTGGAGCGCGTCCTGACCCCGTGGCGGAGCCCGGCGTGAGCCGGGGCTTGGGCATTGTGACGCTTCGCGCTAGACTGGGCCGCCTGCCCCGGCACCAGACCGGACCGGTGTGACAATAGGAGGCTCACGGATGCGTCGGATCGTGCGGGTCGCTGTGCTCCTGCTCCTCCTCGCGGCGGCCCCGGCCGCGGGCGCCGAGCGGGTGAAGGTCGGGGCCCTCAAGCTCACCTCCTCGGCCCCGCTGTTCGTGGGGGTGGAGAAGGGATTCTTCAAGGAGCACGGCGTGGACGTGGAACTGGTGTTCTTCCAGGCGGCGGCCCCGATCGCCACCGCGGTGGCCGCCGGCCAGGTCGACGTGGGCGCCACCGGGCTCACCGCCGCGCTCTACAACATCGTCCTGGGCGGCGAGCGGCTCTGGATCGTGGCCGACAAGGGGCGGGAGTGGCCGGGCTATCCGCTGACGGCGATCGTGGTGCAGAAGGATCTCTGGGACGGGGGGCTGCGGTCGGTGCGCGACCTCAAGGGCCGGCGGATCGGCGTCACCCAGCTCGGCTCGACGTTCCACTACCATCTGGGGAACGTCCTCGAGAAGGAAGGCCTGCGCCTGGAGGACGTCCGGATCGTGCCGCTGCAGGCGATGGGGGCGGCGATGGAGGCGCTCAAGGGGCGCCAGGTGGACGCCGTCATGCTGCCGCAGCCGTTTCCCGGCACCGCGGAGGCGGAGGGCTTCGGCCGCATCCTGGCCTGGGGCGGCGACCTGCTGCCGTGGCAGATCGCGGCCATCTTCTACTCGCGCCGGTTCGCCGCCGACCGCGAGCGCGCCGTCGCCTTCATGAAGGGCTACGTCCAGGCCTCGCGCTACTACCATGACGCGGTCCTGGCCCGCCGCGACGGCCGCCCGCCGGCCGGACCGGCCTGGGAGGAGGTCGTCGCCATCACGGCCCGGTACACGGGGGCGAAGCCCGAGATCATCCGGCTCGGGTTCCCCTACCAGGACCGCGACGGGCGCCTCATGGCCCAGGACATCGAGAAGCAGATGCAGTGGTGGGTCCGCCACGGGTTCATCAAGGCCACCATCCCGCTGGCGGAGATCGTCGATACCTCGTTCGTCGAGGCCGCGGTGGCGGCGCTGGGGCGCTGAGGGTGGCCTTCGGCAAGGTCCTCATCGCCAACCGGGGCGAGATCGCCGTCCGCGTCATCCGCGCGTGCCGCGAGGAGGGGATCGGCACCGTCGCCGTCTTCTCGGAGGTCGACCGCGAGGCCCTGCACGTGCAGATGGCCGACGAGGCCTATCCGATCGGTCCCGGGCCGGCCACCGAGAGCTACCTGGTGATCGACCGGATCGTCCAGGTGGCCAAGGCGGCCGGCGCCGACGCCGTCCACCCCGGCTACGGCTTCCTGGCCGAGAACGCCCTCTTCGCCGAGGCATGCGCGGCGGCCGGCCTCACCTTCATCGGCCCGCCGCCCCAGGCGCTGCGCGCGATGGGGGACAAGACGGCAGCGCGGCGCGTCGCCCGCTCGGTCGGGGTTCCAACCGTCCCCGGCACGCTCGAGCCCGTGGCCGACGAGGCGGCGGCGCGGGCGGTGGCCCGGGAGATCGGCTACCCGGTCATGATCAAGGCCGCACTGGGCGGCGGCGGCAAGGGCATGCGCCTGGTGCGCCGGGAGGCGGACCTCGCCGCCGCCCTGCGCATGGCCCGCGGGGAGGCGGCAGGGGCGTTCGGCGACGCCGCCGTCTACCTGGAGAAGGCGATCGACGAACCGCGCCACATCGAGGTGCAGCTGCTGGCCGACGCCCACGGCCGGGTGATCCATCTCGGCGAGCGCGAGTGCTCCATCCAGCGCCGGCACCAGAAGCTGGTCGAGGAAGCGCCCTCGCCGGCCGTGGACCCGGCGCTGCGCGCGCGGCTGGGCGAGGCGGCGGTGAAGATCGCGCGGGCGGCCGGGTACGTCAACGCCGGCACGGCCGAGTTCCTGCTGGACGGCGCCGGGAACTTCTACTTCCTGGAGATGAACGCCCGCCTGCAGGTCGAGCACCCCGTCACCGAACTGGTGACGGGCGTGGACCTGGTGCGCCGGCAACTGCGCATCGCCGCCGGCGAGCCCCTGGACCTGCGGCAGGAGGACATCGCCTGGCGCGGCTGGGCCATCGAGTGCCGGATCAACGCCGAGGACCCGTTCGCGGGCTGGCTGCCCTCGCCGGGCACGATCACGGGATGGCGCGCGGCGTCCGGGCCCGGCGTGCGCGACGATTCCGGGGTGTACGAGGGTTACACCGTGCCCCGCTTCTACGACACGCTGCTGGCCAAGCTGATCGTGTGGGGCGAGGACCGTCCGGCGGCCATCGCCCGGATGCGCCGGGCCCTCGCCGAGTACCGCGTGGCCGGCGTGCGCACGACGATTCCGGTGCTGGAGCGCGTGATGGCCCACCCGGACTTCGCGGTCGGGCGGCTCTCCACGGCGTTCCTGGATCGCTGGCTGCCCGCGCTGGCGTCGACGGAAGGCCGGCACCGCGCGGTCGCCGTCATGGCCGCCGTCCTGGCGCGCTACGAGGCACGCCGGCGCTCGGCGGCGGCGGAGTCGCCGGCGGCGGGTGCGTGGAGGCTGGGATTCCGGCCCGGCTGGCGGTGAGCGCAGTGCTCCGGCTCCCGGCCGGGACCGGGTCGGGGCCTGGCGACCACGAGGACGGCGGCCGCAGGGACCCGAGGCGGCTGGGCTCCACCGGCGCGCTGGGGTCGGGGGGCGGGCGGCGGGAACGGGTCGCTGCGACCCCGACCCGATCCCGGCCGGGAGCCGGGCGCTGCGGCGG
>DATLZL010000053.1:0-3169 GCA_035574035.1 Binatia bacterium
CCGGCGGTACCACGCGACCATGCGGTCGGTCCACCGCGGCCACGGGTCGCGCAAGACGCGCCCGGCGTTGCCGATGGTCGTCATCATCGCGCGCCGGTCGGAGAAGGCGCGGGGAACACGAACTCGACGGTCACCTCGCCGTCCGGGCCGACGGTGACCGGCGCGCTCAGGCGCCCGAGCACTTCGTGCCACACCGCGAGGGTGTGCGGCCCCGGCGGCACGGCCGGCAGGCGGAAGCGACCGCGGGCGTCGGTCACCGCGTAGAAGGGGTGCGCGGTCACGACGATCCACGCCCGCATGTACCCGGTACCGTGGACGTCGCAGAGCAGCTCGACCCACTCGGGCCGGTGGAAGCGGACCTGGAGCGGCCGGCCGCCGGCCCGCTGGGCGAGGTTCATACGGGGATTGAGCACGCTGATGGTGTGGAAGTTGTGGAGGATCGGGTCGCTGTTGTGGACCTCGATGGTCGCCTCCGGGGGCACGAGCAGCACGCGGGGCACGAACACGCACCCGCGCTGGTCCAGGACGAAGGTCGCCGACGGCTGCCGCCACCCCTCGAGCCGTTCGCCGGCCAGGAACACCACCGCACGCTCCACCCCGCCCTCGGGGGACAGGCGCAGCTCGGCCCTCGGCCGCGGCACGTCGCCGCAGACGGCGTGGTCGGCGGTCGGTCGGACGGTCGGGATCGCGGGGGGCGGGCCCTCGAGCCGGACGCTGCCCACCACGTCGCCGGCCCGGGCGGAGGCCGCCCCGGCCAAGAGCGCGGCGGCCAGGATCCCGGCCAGCCCCGCGCGAGGGCCGAGACAGCGCCGCTCGCAGGTGATGGCCGTCGCCGGGGTGAAGGCGCTGCACCGGGTCACCGCGACCCGCTCGCCAGCCCAGGCCGTGACCTGGAACTCGACGTCCACGCGCTCGTGGGTCAGGGGGCAGCGGAACCCGGAGACCGACACGGGGCGCGTGCCGCGGAACAGCCGCGGCCCGCCCGGAGCAGCAGGAGCAGCCCCCCGAGGGTCGAGAGCACGAGCGCGAGCGGCCAGAGCTCCACCGTCCCCACCTCGCCCACCTCACTGCGGGCCGGGGCCGGCCCGCGTCGGCCTCTGGCATCGATCGGCCAGCAGCTCGTCCACCCGGGCGGTAAACCGGGAAATCGGGAACGGCTTGGTCAAGTCGACGGCGGCGCCAGCCGCCGGGGCCTGACGGCGGGTCTCGGCGGACGCAAAGCCGGTGACGACGAGCACCGCCGGCGGCCCCACGGTGGCCCGCGCCCCGGTCACCAGGCGGCCGTGTTGCGCCAGCAGCCGCTGGTGGGTGACGAGGAAATCGGGCTCGTTATCCACGACCCGCACGGGTCTCGGCTCCGACAAGAGGCGGAGGCAAGGCGGGTGCCACGTCGGATCTCGCGGAAAACGCGGACTTCGGCGCGCGGTGAGCAGGGCTGCGGTGGGGCCCTCGGTTCCCGGGCGGGTCAGCGGCGCCACGCCTGGGGCGGCCCGCGAACGGGGATCCCGGCCGGTGGACCCCGCCTGGGCAAAACACTGCCACGACCACGAACACAATCGCCCCGCCCGCCGGCCGGCGCCCGTGCCCGCGTGCTATGCTCGGCCCGCGCATGCCCGGGCCGATCCTGACGTTCCTCCGCTCGAATCCCTTGTTCGCCGGTTTGCCCGCCCGGGAGATCGAAGCGCTCGCCGCCGTCGCCCGCGAGGAGACACGCCGCCCGCGCGAGTACGTGTTCATGGAAGGCGACCCGGCCGAGTGGCTCTGCCTCGTCAGATCCGGCCGGGTCAAGATCCTGCGTCACTCGCGGGCCGGCAAGGAGGTGGTGCTCGAGCTCCTGGGCGCCGGCGAGATCTTCGGCGGCGTGGCGGTGCTGGAGCGCCGACCCTATCCGGCCACCGCCCAGACGACCGAGCCCAGCGTGATCGTGAAGATCCCGGCCGACGCCCTCATCGCCGTCGCCGAGCGGCACCCCTCGCTGATCCGGGAGATGGCGCTGCTGATCGGCCGGCGGCTGCGGGCGGCCCACGACTCGGTGAAGTCCCTCGCCGTCGACCCGGTCGAGGCGCGCCTGGCCGGCACCCTGCTCCGGCTGGCCGAGCGGGAAGGCACGCACGGCCGCGAGGGCCTCGTCCTGCCCTTCCACCTGACCCGCCAGAGCCTGGCCGACATGAGCGGCACGACCGTGGAGACCGCCATCCGGGTCGTGAGCCGGTGGCAGCGCGAGGGCCTGGTGCGCGACGAGGGCGGGCGCCTGGTCCTGGCCGACGTGGAGGCCCTGCGAGGACTGGCCGAGGGCGGCGAGACGTGAGCCTCTCCCTGGCGCTGCGCTTCATCCACGTGCTGGCCGCCGTCACCTGGCTCGGCGGCATGCTCTTCATCGCGCTGGTCCTGGTTCCCGTCACCCGGCGCCTGCCCGACCCCGACCTCCGCCTGCGGCTGATCCGAGACCTCGGCACGCGCTTCCGGACGGTGGGCTGGATCGCCATCGGCGTGCTGGTCCTCACCGGGCTCGGCAACCTCTGGATCCGCCCCGAGCTGCTCGGCGCCTCACGGTTTCACTGGAAAGCCGGACTGATCGTCCTCGCCCTCGCGCTGAGCGTGCTCCACGACTTCGTCCTCGGGCCGCGGGCCGGTGCCGACGCCGGGACGCGGCGCCGGGCCTCCTGGATCGCCCGGCTGAACGTTCTGGTCGTGCTCGCCATCGTCGCCCTCGGCCTGGCCCTTCGCGGATAGCCGATGCCGCCGCTCGTCCGCCGGTACATCAAGACCAGCTTCGTGTTCCTGCTGGCCGGCCTAGGCCTCGGCGGGTACATCGCGGTGGCCCAGTTCGTCGTCGGCACCTATCCTCCGCGCCTGCACGTGACCGCCCACGTCCACGTCCTGCTCGTGGGGTTCATGTTGATGATGATCATGGGGGTCGCGACCTGGATGTTCCCCCGCCCCGGGCGCGAGGGGACCCGATACCGGCCGGCGCTGGCCGAGGCGGTGTACTGGGTGACGACGCTCTCGACGGCCCTCCGGGCGACAGCCGAGGTGGCGGCCCCGCTCGCGGAGACTCCGCTCCTCCGCTGGGCAGTCGCCGCCGGCGGCCTGGGCCAGCTCGCCGGGGCGGTCCTGTTCGTGGCCAACATGTGGTGGCGGGTCCGGATGCCGTCCGCCGCCGCTCCGC
>DATLZL010000054.1:0-6343 GCA_035574035.1 Binatia bacterium
CCACCGCCTGAAGGAGACCACGATGGACTTCGCCTACACCGCGCGGACCAAGATGTACCTGGAGCAGCTCCAGGAGTTCATGGACAAGCACGTCTACCCGGCCGAGCCGATCTTCGCCGAGCAGCTGGACCGGCAGGCGACCCGCTGGCAGGTGCCGCCGATCATGGAGGAGCTCAAGGCCCGGGCCCGCGAACGCGGGCTCTGGAACCTCTTCATGCCCGACCCTGAGTACGGCCCCGGGCTCAGCAACGCCGAGTACGCCCCGCTGTGCGAGGTCATGGGCCGCTCGCCGATCGCGCCCGAGGTCTTCAACTGCTCGGCGCCCGACACCGGCAACATGGAGGTCCTGGTCCGCTACGGCACCGAGGAGCAGAAGAAGCAGTGGCTCCTGCCGCTGCTGGAAGGGCGGATCCGCTCGGCCTTCGCCATGACCGAGCCCAAGGTGGCCTCCTCCGACGCCACCAACATCGAGGCCTCCATCGTGCGCGACGGCGACCACTACGTCATCAACGGCCACAAGTGGTGGACCTCGGGCATCGGCGACCCGCGCTGCCAGCTCATCATCTTCATGGGCAAGACCGACCCCCGGAACCCCGACCGCTACAAGCAGCAGTCCATGATCCTGGTGCCGCGCGACGCGCCCGGCATCAAGGTCGTCCGCATGCTGACCGTCTTCGGCTACGACGACGCCCCCCACGGCCACGGCGAGGTGATCTTCGACAACGTCCGGGTGCCGGCCTCCAACCTCCTGCTCGGCGAGGGACGCGGCTTCGAGATCGCCCAGGGCCGGCTGGGGCCGGGCCGCATCCACCACTGCATGCGCCAGATCGGCGTGGCCGAGCGGGCGCTCGAGCTCATGTGCAAGCGGGCCCACGAGCGGGTCGCCTTCGGCAAGCGGTTGAGCGAGAACGACGTGACGCTCGAGCGCATCGCCCAGGCGAGGATCATGATCGACCAGGCCCGGCTGCTGGTCCTGTGGGCGGCGTGGATGATGGACACCGTCGGCAACAAGGCCGCCCGCCAGGCCATCGCCGAGATCAAGGTGGCGGTGCCGAACATGACCTGCCAGGTGGTGGACTGGGCCATGCAGCTGCACGGCGGCGGCGGCGTGAGCCAGGTCTTCCCGCTGGCCTGGATGTACGCCCACTCGCGCACGCTGCGCTTCGCCGACGGGCCCGACGAGGTGCACCGGCGCCAGATCGGCCGGCTGGAGCTGCGCAAGTGGATGTAGCCGGGGGCTGGACGACCTGCGCGACCCGGGCGCCTACCCGCACCCGGTGGACCGGGTGGAGGTGATCGAGACCTCGGCTTCCTGGACTTCACCACCCTGGGGCGCCGCCGCTTCCTCTGCGAGGAGGAAGTCCCGCCCGACGTCTACCTGGGCGTGGTGGAGCTGAACGGCACCGACCGCCTGCGGGTCCAGGGCCCCGGCCCCACCCGCGAGGTGGCCGTGCTGATGCGGCGGCTGCCCCACGACCGCATGCTCGACCGGCTGGCAGCAGCCGGCGCGTACCGGGCCTTCGTCCGCGGCAAGGTGCTGGGCTTCCAGATCGCGGCCCGTCCCGAGCTGCGGGCCCCCGCCCGCGCGCCCCGCCTCCTGGCCGTGACCGGCGTCGTGGGCTCGGGCAAGAGCACGGTGGCCCGGCGGTTGGCCGACCGAAGCGCTCGGTCGCCTGGCCGGGTGAGAGCCATCGCGAGCCGAGTCGGCGCTCGACCGCGCGATGCGGAGACTTCAGGCGCCGAAGGCCTGCTGCACCAGCGTCCAGCCGGCCTCGGCCAGCGGCCGGGCGCGCTGCCCGCGCTCGCGGGCGTTGGGGTCGTTGGCGGTGCCGGCCAGGACGCGGCCCATGATGCCCTGCGCGATGGCGGCCAGCCGGAACATCGCGAAGGCGACGTACCAGTCCCACCGGGGAATGTCGGGCCGGCCGGTGCGACGGCAGTAGGCGGCCAGGTACTCGGCCTCGCTCGGGATCCCCTCGGGCCGGCGCTGGCCGGCGAAGCCCTCGAACTGCTCCGGTCGCAGGCGGAACGGCAGCATGTTGTAGGCGAGGTCGGCCAGCGGGTGGCCCAGCGTGGAGAGCTCCCAGTCCAGCACGGCGACGATCCGCGGCTCGCTCGGGTGGATCAGCGCGTTGCCCAGCCGGAAGTCGCCGTGAACCAGCGCGGTCTCGTCGCCCGGCGGGATGTTGGCCGGCAGCCACTCGATGAGCCGCTCCATGGCCTCGATCCGCTCCGTCTCCGAGGCCCGGTACTGCTGGGTCCAGCGGTGGATCTGCCGCGCGAAGTAGTTGCCGGGCTTGCCGAAGTCCCCGAGGCCGATCCCCTGCCAGTCCACGCGGTGCAGCCGGGCCAGCACCTCGTTCATGGAGTCGAAGATCGCCGCGCGCTCGTCCGGCGACTGCTCCGGCAGCCGCGGGTCGGCCAGCACCCGGCCCTCGACGTACTCCATGACGTAGAAGACGGTGCCGATGACGTCCGGGTCCTCGCACAGCAGGTAGGTGCGCGGCACCGGGACCCCGGTCCCGGCGAGCGCCGTCATCACCCGGTACTCGCGGTCCACCGCGTGCGCCGACGGCAGCAGCTTGCCCGGCGGCTTGCGGCGGAGCACGTAGGCCCGGCCGGGTGTGTCGAGATAGTAGGTCGGGTTGGACTGGCCGCCGCGGAACTGCCGCACGGTGAGCGGCCCGCGGAAGCCGGGGACGTGCTTTTCCAGGTAGCGCTCGAGCGCGCCCTCGTCGAAGCGGTGGCGCGGGAGGACCTCGTCGGTGACCGGCCGCGACATGCGTGAGATTGTAAACGCGAAGGAGGCGCTCCGGCAGCGCGTCTGGGCCCTGCTCCAGCGGCGGCGGGCCGGCCGGTTCCCTTACCCGCTGGCCGGCCGCATCCCGAACTTCGTCGGCGCCGAGCGCGCCGCCGAGCGGGCGGCGGCGCTGCCCGAGTGGCGGGCGGCCGAGCGTCTCAAGTGCAACCCGGACGCGCCCCAGCGCCCGCTGCGCCTGCGCGCGCTGCAGGAGGGCAAGCTCGTGTTCATGGCGGTGCCGCGCCTCACCGCCGCCCGGTGCTTCCTGATGCTCGATCCGCGGCGCCTGGGTCGCCGGCTGGCGGCAGCGGCGACGATCGCCGGGGCCGCCCGCCACGGCGTCGCCGTCGGTCCCGAGGCGCTGGGCCGGATCGACCTGATCGTGGCCGGCAGCGTGGCCGTGAACGCGCGCGGCGAGCGGGTGGGCAAGGGCGGCGGCTACAGCGACCTGGAGTTCGCCCTGGCCCGAGCGGTGGGCGCCGTCGACGACCGCACGACGGTGCTGACCACCGTGCACGACCTGCAGGTGGTGCCGGTGGCGATCCCCATGACGCCGCACGACGTGCCGCTCGACGTCATCGTCACCCCGACCCGCGTGATCCGGCCGCGCCGTCGCCTGCCCCGCCCGGCCGGGCTCCGGCCCGAGGAGCTGTCGCCCGAGCAGGTCCGGGCGATGCCGGCCGTGCGCCGGCTGCTGGAGCGCGCGGGCGCCTGATCCGGGGTCAGGCCTGGCTCAGGTCGAGCCAGGCGGCGGGCACGTCGGGCGGGCGCCAGGCGGCCAGCGCGTCCAGGAGCGCGGCCGGCGCGTCGGCGAAGACCATCAGCCCGACGTACGGTGGGCGGACGAAGCCCTCGCGGACGGCGTGGGCAAGCATCGCCCGCAGCGCCTCCCAGTACCCCTCGACGTTCAGCAACCCGACCGGCTTGCGGTGGATGCCGAGCTGCGACCAGGTCAGCGTCTCCAGCGTCTCCTCGAACGTGCCGAGACCGCCGGGCAGGGCGATGAAGCCGTCGACCAGCGAGGCCATGAGGGCCTTGCGCTCGTGCATGCTCTCGACCACGTGCAGCGCGGTCAGGTTCGGGTGGGCGAGCTCCCGGGTGGCGAGCGGGCGCGGGATGACGCCGATGACCTCCCCGCCGGCGGCGAGCGCGGCGTCGGCCAGAACCCCCATGAGCCCCACCGAGCCGCCGCCGTAGACGAGGCCGAGCCCGCGCCGGACCGCCTCCTCGGCCAGGTCGCGGGCCGCCGCCGCGTAGGCCGGCCGCGCACCCGTCGACGAGCCGGCGAAGACGCAGAGGCGCTTCACCGGGCGCCGGTCACGTGGGCGGCCACGAACTCCGCGCTGAGCGTCCCGGTGCAGACCTCCTCGGCCGGGCCTTCCAGGCGCAGCGACCAGTCGGGCCGCACGTGCACCGCCAGCTCGCCGCCCGGCATCCGCACGGCGATCCGCCCCGGCCGGCACCGTCCGGTCCGCACCGCCGCCGCGGCCGCCCCGCACGAGGAGGAGCCCGAGGCCAGCGTGTAGCCGGCCCCGCGCTCCCAGATCAGGATGTCCAGCGCGTCGGGCCCGGCCGCCCGCACCAGCTGCACGTTGGTCCGCCGGGGAAACGCGGCGTGCGTTTCCAGGCGCGGGCCCAGACGCCGGCATTCGGCCTCGTCGAGCCGGTCGACGAAGACGACGCAGTGCGGGTTGCCGACCGAGACCGCGGTCACCGTCACCCGGGTCGCTTCGTCCAGCGCCAGCGGGACCTCCACTGCCTCGGCGCCGGCGACGCTCATCGGGATCTCGGCCGGGACGAAGGTGGCCCGCCCCATCTCGACGGTGACGAACCCCACCCGGCCGTCGCGGACGTCGAGCCGGCACTCGACGACGCCGCCCCGGGTGTCCACCGTGAAGAGGTCGCGCTTGGCGTGGCCGCGGTCCCAGAGGTACTTGGCGAAGATCCTGAGGCCGTTGCCCGACTTCTCGGCCTCGCTCCCGTCGGGATTGAAGATGCGCAGCCCGAAGTCGGCGCGGTCGGTCGGCACCAGGAGCAGGATCCCGTCCGAGCCCACGCCCCGGTGGCGGTCGCAGATCCGCCGGACGGCCTCCGGGCCGAGCGGGGCCGGCAGGTGACGCTCCTCGATGACCAGGTAGTCGTTGCCCAGCCCATGGCCCTTGGCGAACGGGATCATGGGCGGTCCAGCTCCACCCGGCGGCCGGTGGCGGCCGAGAGGTAGCCGGCGTAGATCACCTCGACCGTCTCCCGGGCCAGCAGGGCGTCGGCCAGCGGCTCGCGCCCCTCGGTGATGGCGTCCACGAAGTCCAGGAGCTCCTGCGGGTAACCGCGCATCCAGTCCTCCTCGGGGCTCGGGAACTGCCAGCCGGCCGTCGTCTCGACCTTCTCGGTGATGTACTCGTCGCCCCACACGCCGGCCTCGGGCGCGTAGGCCACCACGGCGGTGTTCGGCGTGATGTTGGCGTGGACGACGCCGTTGGTGAGCCAGGCGCTGACCGTGTTCCGCACCCCGCCGAGCGAGACGTCGGTCGAGTGCACGGTGGCCTTGGTGCCGTCCTCGAAGGTGATGACCGCCACCGCCCAGTCCTCGACGTCCTCGGGCGCCGCCCGCAGGTAGCGTCGCCGCTCGGCCACCTGGGGCAGCGCGGTCAGCCGGGCCACGTCGGCGATGACCGACCGGGCCCGGATCGGCCGGCCGCGCGCCCGCCGCCCCTCCCAGTGCTTGAGGTGGAGGACGACGCCGACCGGGTGGGAGCCCATGCGGAGCAGTGAGCCGCCGCCGGAGGTCCGCCAGCGCCGGGCGTAGGCGGCGTGGGAGCCGGAGTGGCTCTCCTCGGCCCGCAGCTCCAGGATGGCGCCCCGGCCGGCGTCCAGCAACCGGCGCAGCTTGGCCACCGGCGGCGCATAGACGAAGTCCTCGGCGTAGCCCAGAACGACGCCGGCCTCGGCCACCGCCTCCAGCACCGCGTCGGCGTGGCGGAGCGCCCCCTCCAGCATCTTCTCCGGCGGCTCGCCGGCATCGCCGAAGTAGCCCGTCAGCGGCTTCTCCACGATCACGTGCTTGCCGGCCCGGGCCGCCGCCACCGCGATCGCGTGGTGGACGTCGGTGGTGGCGCAGACGTCGACGACGTCGACGTCCGGCGACTCGACCAGCGCCCGGTAGTCGGTGAAGACGCGCGGGATCTCGTGGCGGCGGGCGAAGGCCTCGGCCTCCGCCCGCGTGCGGGCGCAGACCGCCGTCAGCGCGACGCGCTCACCCCTTAGCGGCCGGTAGTTGTGGGCGTGCAGGTCGGCGGCGAAGCGGGCGCCCACGATGCCCACGCGCAGCGGCGCCCGGGCGCCGGCGGCGGGGCGGCCCGGTGCCGCGCTCACCGGCGGTCGATCGGCACGTAGGTCTGGCGGCCGGGCCCGGTGTACTCGGCGCGGGGCCGGATCAGGCGGTTGTGGGCGTGCTGCTCCATGACGTGAGCCGACCAGCCCGCCACCCGGCTCATGGCGAAGATCGGCGTGAACAGGTCGGTCGGGATGCCCATGGCGGCATAG